>NZ_JAWGSV010000304.1:0-3475 GCF_032552055.1 Clostridium sp.
GGATTTACAGCTAGTTGTGAAATAACAGTACTTCCAAAGGGCGAAGATATTAAGGTTACAGGAGTTTCATTAGATAAAACTTCATCAGAGTTAAAGGTAGATGAAGAATTAAAATTAATTGCTAGTATTTTACCTGAAAATGCTACAAACAAAGAAGTGTCTTGGAGAAGTAGCGATGAAAAAGTAGCTAAAGTTGATGAAAATGGAAAAATAATTGCAATAGCAGAAGGAAAGGCTATAATAACAGTAACAACTAAGGATGGAGGATTTACAGCTAGTTGTGAAATAACAGTACTTCCAAAGGGGAAAGATATTAAGGTTACAGGAGTTTCATTAGATAAAACTTCATCAGGGTTAAAGGTAGATGAAGAATTAAAATTAATTGCTAGTATTTTACCTGAAGATGCAACTAATAAAGAAGTTTCTTGGATAAGTAGTGACGAAAAAGTAGCCAAAGTAGATGAAAATGGAAAAGTGACTGCAATAGCAGAAGGAAAGTCTGTAATAACAGTAACAACTAAGGATGGAGGATTTACTGCTAGTTGTGAAATAACAGTGCTTCCAAATGATAAGGATAATGGTAGTGGAGAAGGAATAAACTTGCCTGAAACTGGTGGCAATAATCCAACTTATATCTTAATTATAGCAATATTAGTAGTTGGAGTTGGAGCTTTCTTATTCTTAAAAAATAAAAAATCAAAGGAAAATAACAATAAATAATATATAAGTTACCATAGATTTTTTACATTAAATTAAGGTAGTTAATATGTAATATACTTAAATTAGGTAATTACAGAATCAACTTATATAAAAAACAAAAAAAAACGCTGATGAAAATCAGCGTTTTTTATTACCATATTTAACAATGTGACAATCTTTATTTAACATATTATTAAATTATTAACTTAAATATAACCTATAAATAGTGATTTTATTGCTAAAATATCATTTGTAATGAAGGGTAGCGATAATTTAAATGATTCAAATGTAATTAAAGATATAGCAGGAATTAAAGTTGGTATATTTCGGTTAACAACACCAGAAACTGCATATAAAACTAATCCTAACAATGTTATAGGAATTGATTTTGTTGATCCTGTAGAAGTTGCAAGAAATCAAGTAGAGGAGCTAAGGGGTAAAGGCGTAGATGTAATAGTTGCTTTAGCACACGTTGGTATAGATGAGCCTATTGAAGTAGTATCTACAATGATTGCTGATGAAGTTGATGGAATAGATGTAATAGTTGATGGACATAGTCATAGCACATTACAGGAAGGAATTACTACTGAAAATGGTACTTAAATAGCTAGTACTGGAGAATATGAAAATAACTTAGGAAAAGTAGTTATAACTGTAGATGGAGAATCAAAGAAAATAGTAACTAAAAAGGCAAGTTTAATATCTAAAGCTGAAACAACTGATATTGAAGGTGATAAAAAAGTTTTAGATAAGATAGAAGATATAGATGCCGAGCAAAGTGAATTTTTATCACAGGTTGTTGGAAATTCTAATGTTCATTTATAAGGAGCTAGAGAATATTCAAGAACTCAAGAAACTAATTTAGGTAACTTAATTACAGATGCTATGTTAGATGAAAAAGGAGCGGAAATAGCTATTACTAATGGTGGTGGAATACGTGATAGTATCGATGAAGGAGAAATAACTAAAGGAGAAATAGTTAAGGTTCTTCCATTTGGTAATTATATAGTAACAAAGGCATTAACAGGTGCGCAAATTAAAGAAGTGTTAGAACATGGAATAAAAGCTTATCCAGCGCCTGCAGGACATTTTCCTCATGTTTCAGGGGTAAACTTTGTCTTTGATGAAACTAAAGAAGCTGGAGATAGAATAGTTGGAATCACTGTAAATGGAAAGCCTATAGAGATGGATAAGTTATATGTAGTTACAACTAATGACTTTATGTCAGTAGGAGGAGCTTAATATCCACACTTCTCAAATACTCCAACAATAAATGAATATAAGTCACTTGAAGAAGCTTTAGAATCTTATATTAGAAAAATAGGTAATGTTGATTATACTATTGAAGTAAGAATTAAAGTAGGGAAAATACAGCACCAACTATAAATGCTGACAATGTAATTTAAATGTAGGAGATAAATTTGATCCGTTAAAAGATGTTAAAGCCATAGATAATGAAGATGGAGATATAACTAGTTGGATTATAGTTATTGAAAATAGTGTTGATTTAAGTAAGGCTAGAGATTATAAAATTATTTATGAAGTAAAGGATAGCCAATGAGAAACAACTACTTTAGGAGTTAAGGTTACTGTAAATGAAGTTAAAGAAGAGGATAAACCAGAAGAAAAGCCTAAGAAAGAAGAAGACAGAAAACCAGGAGAAAAGCCAGGTGAAGAAAAACCTGGTAGTGATAAACCAAATCCTCCAAGTGGAAATGAATCTGGAAATAATGATAAAGGAAATTTACCGGAAACAGGTGGAAGCAATCTAATGTTAATATTCTTAATAGCTATAATAGCTGTAGGGGCTGGTGGATCACTCTTAGTAAATAAAAAGAATAAGAGTATAGTTAACAAATAGAAAAAAGAGAATAGTTAATAAATAGAAATAAGGAGCTGCAAAAATGACAGCTCCTTATATTCTTTTAAAGAAGAGATGTGTATATAATTATTTAAAATGCCCTTAAAAAGGCTAAAATAATTAGCATTAATCCAGATAACCAGGAAAGGTTTAAGTTAGTTATATCTACAAATTTTTTACCTAAATATGATCCAAATAAAATTACAATTAAGCCAATGATTAATGAGAAAATAAAAACCTCAATATAATTAATTGTTACAAGGCTACTACCAAAGCCAACAGCTAAGCTATCTAAAGATAAGGCAAAAGCTAAATATATAGCTTCTTTAGAAGATAAATTTTTAGATTTATCAAAGTCAGCTTTTATTTCATTTGCATAGACTTGAAGTACAAAGTTAAAATCAAATAACTTAAATTTAAATGGAGAAATCTCTTTTGACTTTTTATTAATATAAGACTTAAATAAACTTTCAAATAAGCGATAAAAACCTAAAAAAAATAAAACTACAAAGCTTATAACTTTTGCTATGTTTAATGAAATATAATTTTGAAGAATACCGCCAATTATTAAAGAGACTCCAAGCATAGAAGAGGAAATTATATCTATTATTAATGCAGATCTTAAAGGTATTTTAATTTTACTTGTGCCATAAGAAATACTTGCTAAGAAGGAATCTATAGATACAGATAAAACCAATATTAAAGCTTCAAACATAAAATTACCTCTAAAAAAATACTAATTTATATTATGAATATAAAGTATATAAAGTTACAAAATGTGACCTATAATATTTATAATTAAAAAGCTAGTAATTTTTATTATATACATATAAAATATAAGGGATAATTAAAATAGGAGTGAATAGTATGGATAAAAAAGATTTAAATATAAATGAAGAAGAAAAGGTTGTTATG
>NZ_JAWGSV010000305.1:0-3398 GCF_032552055.1 Clostridium sp.
TACTATACCCTTTCAGATTATGATAAATCTCTAAGCTCATATAATAATATTTTAAATATAAGCAATAGTGATTTATCTACTCTGTATAAAATCGGTAAAGTTCTTAATAAAAAATATGATAATAAAAAGGAAGTTACAGATAATCTATTAAAATACTTTGCATCAAAAGACCATATACCAAATGTAATATTAACTATTCACATTTTATTAAAAGAAGGATTAATTGAAGAAGCAAAAAAATTAATTGAATCTAAAAGTGATTTTAATAATTATAATGTAGATGAATATTACCTTAAAGGTCTTATTTCCATATATGAAAATAGATATGATGATGCTCTAGAATACTTCAATAAAACTTTTATTGAGATGGAATTATCAAAAGAATCTACTATAATTATTGGGAGTTTATTATCTGATATATCAAAACAAATTTATATACTATCCTTATTAATAAACAATTCCTCTACTGATAAAGCTTTAAGTTTAATAAAAAATAATTGTTCCAATTTTGAGCATTTAGTTTACTCTGAAATTGAAAGTATTTATACCAATAATAAATGTAATATGATTACTGAAAATACAGAAATATCACTTTCCATAATAGAAGAACTTTTGAATAATATCTTAATTATAAAAGAATACGATTTGTTTCAAAAGTTAGTTGAAATACTCAATTATATAGATGATAAAAGTGTTCTTATAACCCTTGCAAAAGTTTATTACTCAAATGAATTTGAAGACTTAGCTATTAAAGAAATATATAATTCTATAAAGAAATTTGATTATTTAGACTCCTGGAGTATTGATATACTTAATAAAGAAATATTATAAAATACAATAAATATAAACATATGTAATGTTTATAACTTTTATCCAGACCCTCTGTTTGTAATTGGTGCAACTTCCAATGCTTATTTAAGTGCACGTGGCACCTTTTTTAGTGTTACTGCAATTAGAGTATCAATTGTTGTTTGAGGTAACTATTTATTACAACTAAGTAATCCTTCTAGCTCTGGCAAAACTTTATATTTATATAAATTCTCAATGTCAATTAGTGGAGCAAGTACAGGTTTAACTATTCAATTTATTAGAAATATTAATTTCCCAGGAGCTGGTACTGCTGTAACCGCTGCAAATACAAATTTCTACTCTACTGTACCAAGTATATCTACCTTTAAATATGGTGTTGGTTCTCCTAGTTGAACAACTATTATTTTAACCACACTTTAATCAAGCCAAATTTATACTGAAAATATAGATTCAGTAATTTCAATACCTCCAAATACTACTTTATTAATTCAACTAAATAACACACTTCTATCTTTACAGACTATCGATATTAATCTCTTTTGGTATGAAGTATAAATCCGTAGATTGTATTAAGATTAATTTTCTAAGATATAAGTTATTATTAATAGTAATCATAGATTAATCATCTAATTTTTCAGTAAATTCATTTTATTATTGTATTACTTTAATATAATATTAAAAAAAGGATGTATCATTTCTTGATACATCCTTTTTTAATTGTGTTAATTTAATAACTATTTTATAATTAGAATATAAAATAAAGGGGTGATAAATTGAAAAAGATATTAACTATTTTATTTTCTTTACTATTATTGTTTCCAAAACAAGTTTTAGCAGATAGTAAATCCTATTCAATACAAGATTTATTAATTAATGCTGAAATTCAAGAAAATGGTGATATTTTAGTAGAGGAAACCTTCACTTACAATTTTAAAGGTAATTTTAATGGTATTTATATTGATTTAAATATGAATAAAATTGATGATTATGAAATATTAGAAGTTACAACTGAAGAGAAGAATAATGAAATAATTATTCCTAAAAGTGAAAACAATGATAACAATACTTATGAGACAAATCTAGATAATGAGAAATTACAAATTAAAATTTACTCCCAAAGTGCTGATGAAATTAAAAAATTTAGATTAAAGTATAAAGCAATTGGTGCAGCAAAGAAATATTCTGATTCTAGTCTACTAAATTGGAGCTTCTATACTGCTTCTTCAGATAATCCAGTAAATAATATAAACTTAAATATTACTTTAAAGGACTATCCTTTTGATTTAAATATTTTGAATTATACTGTCTTTGGAGACGGATCCTTTAAAACTAATACTTCTGAAGACTTAATTAGTATTTCTGGAAATGATTTAACTTCTGATATTGGAGTGCAACTTAATTTCCAAAAAGACTTTTTAAATATGGAAGAAATAAATAGGACTTCTACAGAATCTATAGAAGATGATGATTTTAAATTGGAGTATCTTATTATTCCAATTTCTATTTTAATTTTAGTAGGTGTAATACTATTCATATTAAAAAAGATTAAAGATAAAAAATTCAACAAGGAATTATCTAAGTATAGATCTTTAGCCACCTTCCCTGAAGATAAGTATCTTACTTATATACCATCAAATATAAGTCCGGCTTTAGTAGCTTATATGACTAATAAAAAAGATTTACAGTGGTCACTAGTACCATGTACCCTACTTTATTTAGTGAAACTTGGTGTATATGAGGTAGATACTAACATAACTACTGAAAAAGAATTTAATAATATTACTTTTAAGAGAGTTGCCGATATTGATGATAAAGATTTCTCTCATTTGGAAGTATTAATTAATTGGTTTAAAAAATATGAAAATCATTATAATGAGTTTTCCTTCCAGGATATAAAAAATAAGATAGAAAATAACTTAAAAGCATCTGAAAGATTCAAAAATTCATTTTATGATTTTATTAATGAAGTAAGATTAAATGGGAGTTCCTTGAATTACTATATTACGATTCAAGGGCGTGAAGTACTAAATAATGAAGCTTATATAGAATATTGTCAGTGGCAATCATATAAAAACTATATTTTATATGATACTAATAAAGAAAATATCGATGTAAGGGATTTATTAATTTACTCTTCTGCACTAGGTATTAAAAATTCACAAATTACAGACTTAATAAGTGAAAATAATCTTGATAGAGGTTATGATTCTTTCTATAGTTATTATTTTGCTTATAATATGATTTTCTTTAATGATATAAGAACTTCAGCAGAAAGTCTTATAGATCAAAATAATGCTAGTAATAACGATAGCTATAGTAGTTTTTCTTCAGGAGGAGGCTTTAGTGGTGGCGGAGGTGGCGGCTCAGGAGCCTTTTAAAACCCTTTATTACGAAATAGTTTATATTTTTAAGTTACTATTATAAATAATTTTAGAAAATACTAATTTTAAAAAAATCCTCTGTATTAAAATGGAGGATTTTTTATATAACAAAATATAAATTTCTATTTTATTACATCTGCATATGTAAAGTTTAATACTTTTTCTAATTCCAATATTTCTATATTTATTTGATATCCAATCTTACCT
>NZ_JAWGSV010000306.1:0-3394 GCF_032552055.1 Clostridium sp.
GAAGAAAACTATCATGCCTTTAGATTCTAATAAATCAGTATGGATTTATGATAAGAAGATATATTTACCATCAGAAAAACAATTAAAATATTATAAAGGTATTTATGAAAAGCTAAAAGAAAAAGATAATTTAGTTTATAAAGATACAGATGAAAATCTTAAAAAGCTATTAGTTATCTTAGGAGAAGTTTCTAAAAATGTTATTATAGATGAAAGTATAAAAGATGAAATAAACAAGGTTAATACGCCTAAATTTTATATATCAAAAGAAGGCTCTAATATAATTTGCAGTTTTAAAATAGATTATATTAATAATTTAGAAGGAATTAAGGACGAAAGAAATATAGAGAAATTAGAAATGGCTCTTGAAAAATATAGGTTTATAAAGAGAGATAATAAATTTATATTTATAGGTAATGATGAAGATAATTATGTTTTATTAAAGGAAGGATTAGAGTATTTAAATAAAATAGGAAGGGTTATATTAGCTAAAGATTTTAAAGATATAAGCCTTATTGATTATAAGAGTATTGTAAGTGCAATTAAAGAATATGATGGAAGATATTATTTTGAGTATAAAGTAGAAGGCTTAGAATATGAAGAAATTCCAGATGCTTTAAGAGAAATGAAGATGGGAAGTCTTTTTTATAAAACTAAAAAAGATAGGTTGCTAGATTTAAGAGATATAAGAGTAAATACATTCTTAAGTACCATAGAAGAGTTGAATTTATTTGGTGATGCATATAAAGAAGAAATTTGTGTAGATAAGTTTAATTTGCTACATTTGGAAAATAAGATGAATAATAATAGACTTCCATTTATCTCAGGAGAAGAAAAAATAAATATTTTAGTAGATAATCTAAAAAATAAAGATAAGGAATATAAGGTGCCAGAAAATTTAAATGCAAAGCTTAGGGAATATCAAATAATAGGGTATAACTGGCTTAGGTCAATTGAGGATTTAGGCTTTGGAGGGATACTTGCAGATGATATGGGAGTAGGTAAAACTATTCAAACTATAACTTTATTATTATCTAAAAAGGGAAAGAGAAGTTTAATAATTACACCAACTTCAGTTTTATATAATTGGGAAAGTGAATTTAAGAAGTTTGCACCTAGTTTAAAGATTGGGATTATTCATGGGAGCTTAAAAGATAGAACCAACCTTTTAGAGGATTATAATAATTATGATGTTTTATTAACTACATATGGAACAATAAGAAGAGATGTATCCTTATATGAAGATAAGAATTTTGATTTTTGTATAATTGATGAAGGACAAAATATTAAGAATAAAAAATCTAAGATTTCAGAAGCTGTTAAATCAATAAATGCTAATACTAAAATAGCTTTAACTGGAACTCCAATAGAAAATAACTTATTAGAATTATGGTCAATATTTGATTTTATAATGCCAATGTATTTATTTTCTGAAGAAAAATTTAAAGAGAAGTTTGTAAAGGGCAGTGATGAAGAGTTAATAGAATTAAAGGAGCTTATTTCTCCCTTTATATTAAGAAGGCTTAAGGAAGATGTATTAGAGGAATTACCTGAAAAAATAGAAAAAGAATATATAATTCCTATGGCAACTAAGCAAAGACAAGTTTACAATTCTGCTATGAAAGAAATTAAAATTAAGCTTAAGGAAAACAAGGATAATAAGATATTAATACTTTCTTATCTTACAAAACTAAGACAATTATGCTTAGATCCTTCATTATTAATTGAAGATTTCAAAGAAGAAAGCTCTAAGATAAAGGCTGTAGAAGAAATAGTTAATGAGGGATTAGTATCTAATAAGAAGATAATTATATTTTCTCAGTTTACTTCAGCCTTAAGTAAAATAGGAAATAAATTAAAGGATAATGATATAGAATACTTATATTTAGATGGAAGTGTAAAGGCAAAGGAAAGACTAAAACTAGCTAAGGAATTTAATGAAGGAAATACAAATGTATTTTTAATTTCATTAAAGGCAGGGGGAGTAGGGCTTAACTTAACAGGAGCAAATATAGTTGTCCACTTCGATCCTTGGTGGAATCCAGCTGTAGAGGATCAAGCTACAGATAGGGCATATAGAATAGGACAAAAGAATGTAGTAGAAGTTATAAAGTTAATTTCAAAGGATACTATAGAAGAGAAAATTATAAAATTACAAGAAGAAAAGAAAGAATTAATAAGTAAGGTCATAGATGGAGATATCCTAAAGGGAGATAAACTAAATTCAATTACAGAAGAGGAATTACTAAATCTTTTTAGTTAGTAGATAGATATGGGTATATAGGCTAGATACTTCAAATTAATAACCTGGTTTTATTAGATAAAAATATGAGGTGGGTTAATTATACAAGAAACTGCCATAAAATTAAAATAAAAAAGTAATAGTTAAAAATGAAGAACTAAAAATTAATGAAAAACTCTTAGTGGAGTTTTGAAAATAATGAATAAAATAATTTGGAACAAATTACTTTAAAAAGATTTTTTAAAACTCATAAATAAGTTTTTTCATTAATTTTTCATTTTTAATTCTTCATTTTACATTATTATAATGACTGTTATTTTTCAGTTCCATTAATTAATCTCTTTATATTAGCTCTATGTCTCCAGAAACAAAGAACAGCTGTTATAAATGTTGATATAACTAAGTATTTATCATATCCTAAAAGCCAAGTAGAGACGCATAAAACTACAGCGGCAGTTAATGATCTAATAGAAACTATTTTTGTGAAAAGTTTTAGACCAAAGAAGACTATAGCTGTAATTATAAAAGCTTTAGGTACTATAAACATAAATGCAGCAGCAGAAGTTGCAACTCCTTTACCACCTTTGAACTTTAGGAAGATAGTATAGTTATGACCTAATATAGCTGCTAATGCAACTAGTCCTAAACTTAAGCTTTTATTAGTTGTTAATATATTATTAGCTAATAGAATTTGTGTTAAAACTACTGGTAATATTGCTTTTAACATATCTAATATAGCTGTTATTTTTCCAATCTTTTTACCTGCTACTCTCCTGACATTTGTAGCTCCTATATTTCCACTTCCATAATCTCTTACATCTTTATTTAATTTTTTCTTAACTATAATGTATCCACTAGGTATAGATCCCATAATATAACTTAAAATAATTAATAATGCTAACATAATAAACTCCTATAAACTTTGAATCTTAATAAAATTAAAACAATATTATATATACCTTTCAATTAATAATCTACACCTATATTTTTACAAAATTGTAAGTTTAAACATTCTTTAGTAAATTATATAAATAGAAAGCGTAGATTAAAATAATATTGTATGTCTACTAAAATAATATTATTTTAGATTTAGAAAATATACAAGAGAAATTTAATGTTATTCATTAAAAATATATATAAGTTGTAATAAAG
>NZ_JAWGSV010000307.1:0-3342 GCF_032552055.1 Clostridium sp.
TTATAACACCTATTTTTCTAGATAAATTTATTAAAATAGTTTCTGTTCCATTTTCAATAAACTTATTAATAGTACTGCTACTATGACTTAAATATCCAATAGCAATAGTTATAAAAGGTGCTATTATTCTAGATGCTTTATATCTGTATTTAAAAGTAATGGGTAGTATTATTGAAAAACTAAATAATATAGTTAAACTACTTACAATTACATCTTGTAGAACCATAGTTCTAACTGAATTCAAAATATTTATTCCATAGAATAGGTACATTAGTATATTTGATAAAAATAATATTAATATCACCAATATATATTTTGAATAAACTACATCTTCTCTTTTATTTGGAATACTAAGCATATAACTTTCACTATTATTTATACTATCATAATAGAAACTATTCATGACTACCATATAAGTAAATATTATCGGTAAAATTGTGGGGAAAATAAAAGAGAAAACACTTAATAAAAATAATCCTAGTATTAATGTTAGTATAATCATTTTTAACCCTTTAACTTTTAATGAAACTAATAAATCCTTTTTTATTAACTGAAGCATTATTTCTCCCCCCTTATATAGTGGTACATTATATCTTCAAGACTTGGAATACTTACATTTTCAGAATCAAGGTTATTCTCATTAATAAATAAACCTTCTTCGTAATATTTATTTTTCTTATAAGATATAAAATCTAAATTACTATTATCAAGTTCTTCTTTTGATCCTCTAAATATTCTATACCTTTCTTTTATAGACTCCATATCTTCTGTAAATACTAGCTTTCCTTTATTAATAAAAGTGATATAATCTGCAATTCCATCTAAATCTGATGTAATATGAGTAGAAATAATTATGCTTTTATCTCCATCTTCTATAACTTCTTGGAGCAGTCTAAGTATATCTTTTCTTACTATTGGGTCAAGTCCTGCTGTAGGTTCATCTAAGATTATTAATTTTGCTTCATGAGATAATGCACCAGCTAACATAACCTTGATACCTTCTCCCTTAGATAAATTACCTATATAACTTTTCTTACTAATTCCAAAACTATCAATATAGCTATTAAATTTATCTTCATCAAACTTAGAATAAGCTCCTTGTAATATCTTCTTATAATCTTTAATATTTAAATGCTGATAAAAATTAAAATTATCAAAGACAAAACCAATTTTATCTTTTATAAAAATTTCATCTTCAAAAATGTTTTTATCAAAAATTTTTATATCTCCCTTATCTGGCTTTAATAAGCCTAATAGAAGTTTTATTAGCGTTGTCTTACCCGATCCATTTGGTCCAATTAAACCCATAATAAATCCTTCTTTTAATTCAAAAGAAATATCTTCAAGCTTAAATTTCCCTCTAGTCTTACTTAAATTCTCAATCCCAATCATACTAATCTCCTTCATAAAGCAAATCTATCATATTTTTAATATCATTTTTCTTTAGTTTAATAGATCTAGCTGTACTTAGAACTTCCTCTAGCTTTTCTTCAATTTCCTTTAGTTTTTCTTCATATACTAATTCCTTATTATAATAAGAAACATAGCATCCCTTTCCCCCTACTGTTTCTATAAAACCTTGTGATTCTAATTCATCATAAGCTCTTTTTGTAGTAATAACACTAATGTTCAAATCTTTAGCTAATGATCTAATAGAAGGGAGTTTTTCATTGGGCTCTAAACTTCCATTAATAATTCCTTCCTTTATAGAGTTTACTATCTGCTCATAAATAGGAAGCTTTGAGGAATTACTTATTAATACTTTCATATTTTCACCTCGATACTACTGTTATTTCCGTCAATACCGTATATGTATACTATATACAGTATGACCATTATATGTCAATATACTTTTTTTAAGTTTGTATATTTTTCTAATAGGTTCAATAACTGTAACAATATGCTTTTTTAAACTTATAATAATTATAAAATACTATATAGGAGATTTTAAATGAATTACAATGATGATGATTCAATAAACAATCCAGATATTAATGATTTTAATGACCCTAGTGAAAGTCGTATTCCTAACTTCCCAGGGCAACCTCCAGTATTCCCTGGGCAATTTCCTAATCCTCCTGGACAATCACCTAATGTCCCTGGTGGAAGTAATTTAAATATAGGACCTCCTCCAAACTTTACTCCAACTAAAAATAGTCCTGGTGTAAAAAGCTTAAATCAAGGAACTGGCGGTCCTCAAACTAAAGCAGTAAGCCCTGGCTCTATAAGCTTCTGTCTATTTAAATTCACTTATATATGGGAAAGAAGAGGCAGGAATTATTGGGCATATCTATTAAATGTAGATAGACGAAGCGTTTCAGGTTTGCGTTGGTTCAGAAATACTTGGGTATTCTTTGGATTAGATTTAAGACAAATAGATTCCTTTGTATGCTTTAGAAGCTCAGATACTACTTTAGATGATGATGAATTAAGAGAAGACTCTTCAGAAAATAATTCAATTGATACTGATTATTCACATAACAATAACCTTTTCTTCAGTAAAAAAGAATATAGTACAAATAATGTTAAAAATACTTATATAAGAATTTTAAAAAACATTGATATTTCCGAGGAAAAAAATGATTATATAACAAGTTATATTGGTGAAGTAGATGATAATGAACTAACAATGAAAATTCCTACAAAACTTCATCGAAATACTAGCTATAGAATAGTTTTAGAGATTAAATATCCTGAAAAATTCAGTGAAAGTCTAGTTGGTGATTTTAATAAATGTGCAAACGAAGCTGCTGAAAATGTACTAGATATACTAGATGAATTTAGAGAAGATTCAAGGATTTTTACCCCATTAGAGGTATTTAGCAATTCAACTAAAAATATAGGAAAGACTATTAAATCCTTCTCAGAAGAATTCCATAAAAAGCTTAAAAACTTTAAATTACCAAGAGAAATAACAAGACAAATAGAATTTAAAATATCCGAAGAAAAAGTTAGATCTCCTTGGGTGTAAAAGCAAAAAATTAGTATTGTATTATATGCAGGCGACTTGGAGCTCGCGACGGAGCACGAAGATAACACAATACTATATAAAATTATTGAAACTCAATGCTCTGCTTGAGTTTCTTCCTTCAGTCGGTGTGACATAGAAATTTGAAATAAAAAAATTAGTCTTGTATTATCTGTAGGCGACTTGGAGCTTGCGACGGAGCACGAAGATAATACAAGACTAATTTTTTATATCATTTTACATAGATTCTTTTTTCTCGTTGTATACTGTTATTCCAAGGGTTAACGCTAGTCCTCCCCATAGAACTACTGCCCCTAGTAAGAAAAAAGCTATTGCCACATTTGTCATATCTAATCCCCCTTTTTATTTAAGAT
>NZ_JAWGSV010000308.1:0-3313 GCF_032552055.1 Clostridium sp.
GCTATATACTTAATATATAAATTATGGTAGAATTATACTATAATTATTTAATGTGCTAAGAGATTTAGAGAAAGCATAAAAATAAGATACGTCTTATTTTTGTGCTTTTTTTGCATTTAGAAAATTATTAGATCAATATCTTCAAATTTTTTATAAATTTAATTTTATTGAAGATAACTAATAATAAGAATAATACCTAAAAAGGATATGGAATAAGTAAAAAAGTCCTTAATAAAATTATTAATTGTTAACTGCTAATTGTTAACTGAAAAAAAGGGGTGTTTATATGTATGATGTTGCAATAATAGGTGCAGGAATAATAGGTGCATCTATACTTAGGGAATTAAGTAAATATGATTTAAAAGTTATAGCCTTAGAAAAAGAAAATGATGTGGCAATGGGAACTACTAAGGCTAATTCAGCTATTATTCATGCAGGATATGATCCTAAAAATGGAACGTTAATGGCAGATCTTAATGTTAAGGGAAATGAGATGTTTGAAGAATTATGCAAGGAATTAGATGTGCCTTTTATAAGAAATGGATCATTAGTTTTAGCTTTTGATGAAGAGGAACTTAATTTAATTAAAGAGCTTTATGAAAATGGAGTAAAAAACAATGTGAGAAACCTTGAATTAATAAGTAAAGAAAAAATATTAGAGCTTGAACCTAATATAACTAGTGATGTTTTAGGTGCTCTTTATGCTAAGACAGGAGGGATAGTTGGTCCTTTTGAATACACCATTGCCCTAGTTGAAAATTCAATAGAAAATGGCGGTGAAATAAAAGTAAGTGCTGAAGCAGTTAGAATAGAAAAGGATGATGTTTTTACTATAAAGCTATCTAATAATGAAGAGATAAAAAGTAAATATATAATTAATGCAGCAGGAGTTTATTCAGATAAAATTCATAATATGGTTTGTAAAGAAAGCTTTAAGATTACTCCAATAAGAGGGGAGTACTATGTTTTAGATAAGGAAGAAGGAAAGAATTTTAGTCATACTATATTTCAATGCCCATCGAAACTTGGAAAGGGAGTATTAGTGACCCCAACTGTACATGGAAATTTAATAGTTGGACCTAATGCTGAAGAAATAGAAGATAAGGACTCAGTTAAGACTACAGCTGATGCATTAAATTTTATTAGAGATAGGGCAAATAAAACTACTAATAAAATTAATTTTAGAAATTCAATTAGAAATTTTGCAGGACTTAGAGCAGAATCAAATACTAATGATTTTATTATAGAAGAAAATAGTGAGGTTAAGGGTTTTATTGATGTAGCTGGAATGAAGTCACCAGCGCTATCTGCAGCACCTGCTATTGCCTTAAAAGTAGTAGATATTTTAAAAAAATCAGGGATTGATTTAAAGAAAAAAGAGAACTTTAATCCATATAGGAAACAAATTAGATTTATGGAATTACCTATAGAAGAAAGAAGTGAAATCATTAATGAAGATAAGAATTATGGCAGAATAATTTGTAGATGTGAAGAAATTACTGAAGGTGAAATAATAGATTCAATTAAAAGAGCTTTTGGAACTATCACATTAGATGGGGTTAAGAGAAGATGTAGACCTGGAATGGGAAGATGTCAAGGTGGATTTTGTGGGCCAAGAGTGCAGGAAATAATAGCAAGGGAGCTAAATATACCTTTAGAAGATGTAGTTCAAGAGAAAGATGGTTCTTATATTTTAACTAAGGAATCAAGATAGGAGGGGTATGAATGTATGACTTAATAGTAATAGGTGGAGGACCAGCAGGTCTTGCAGCTGCGTATGAAGCCAGTTTAAATGGGGTAAATAGTATA
Source organism: Clostridium sp. (assembly GCF_032552055.1). Lineage (GTDB taxonomy): Bacteria > Bacillota > Clostridia > Clostridiales > Clostridiaceae > Clostridium. The sequence goes on from NZ_JAWGSV010000308.1 coordinate 1,810, forward strand.
TTAATAATAGAAAGAGATACAGAACTTGGAGGAATATTAAATCAATGTATTCATAATGGTTTTGGACTACACACTTTCAAGGAGGAATTAACAGGGCCAGAATATGCAGATAGATTTATTAACTTAGTAAGAAATACAAATATTGAAATAAAACTTAATACTATGGTAATAAGCATGGAAGATAAGAAGATTCATGCTATTAATGATAGTGAAGGCTATATGATATTAGAAGCAAGGGCTATAGTACTTGCTATGGGATGTAGAGAGAGAACAAGGGGGGCAATAGGAATACCAGGGGATAGGCCATCAGGTATATTTACAGCAGGGGCAGCTCAAAGGTATGTAAATATAGAAGGTTATATGCCTGGAAAAGAAGTAGTTATACTTGGATCAGGAGATATTGGATTAATTATGGCTAGAAGAATGACCTTAGAAGGAGCAAAGGTAAAGGCTGTAGTGGAACTTATGCCATATTCGAATGGATTAAATAGAAATATAGTACAATGCCTTGAGGACTATAATATTCCTCTATATCTTTCTCATACTATAACAGACATAATAGGGAGCAAAAGATTAGAAAAGGTAGTTATTTCAAAGGTTGATGAAAATAAAAAGCCTATTAAAGGATCAGAAATAGAATTTGAATGTGATACTTTACTATTGTCTGTGGGATTAATACCTGAAAATGAACTATCTAAAAAAGCAGGAGTAGTATTAGATAACAGAACTAGTGGATTAATAGTAACTGAAAGTATGGAAACTAATGTTGAAGGAATATTTGCTTGTGGTAATGTAGTTCATGTTCATGACCTAGTAGATTTTGTAACAGAAGAAGCTAAACATGCTGGGAAAGCAGTAGCAAAATATTTAAATAATACCTTAGAAAAGAAAGACTATATAAATATTAAAAATGGTAGTGGAATTAATTACACAGTGCCACAGAGAATATCTACTAAGGATATAGATGATAAGTTAACTATATTTATGAGAGTTAATAATGCTTACAAGGATATGATCATAAAGGTTATATCTGGAGATCGTATAGTTGAAAAATTAAAGAAGAAGCATCTAGCTCCAGCTGAAATGGAAAGAGTAATAATAAAGAAAGAATTATTAAAGGACTTAAAAGAAGATATTGTAATATCTTTAGAAAAAGTTAATTAAGGAGGGAGCAAAATGGAAAAAGAATTAATTTGTATATGCTGCCCTATTGGATGTCATTTAAAAGTCAGTATAGAAGAAAATAAGGTAAGTGGAAATGGGTGTAAAAGAGGAATAGACTATGGATTAACTGAAGTAACAAATCCAGTTAGAGTAATAACAACAACAGTTAAAGTAAATAATGGTGAAATTTCAGTACTTCCAGTTAAAACTAAAGGAGAAATACCTAAAGGCCTAATATTTAATTGTATGGAAGAATTAAAAAAGATAGAGGTTACGCCACCGATTAATATCGGAGATATAGTTTTAGCTAATATATTAGAAACAGGAATAGATGTAGTAG
>NZ_JAWGSV010000309.1:0-3287 GCF_032552055.1 Clostridium sp.
AAAAGATTTAATAAAATACTTTATCTTTTTATTTCTAATATTTTTTAATTGATTTAATATGTCAGTATCTTTTATTTGAAATACCTTAGAATTTTCAAAAATATCTAAAATCTGACTCTCTCTATCACTCCAATTTAATCTCTCTACAGCATACTTTCTACATGTTTCTTTCTCTTTTATAAGCTTACTTCTATTCTCTATATAGTAATACATTTTTTTAGCTAAATCTTCTTTTTTTACTACACATAAAGGCCAATAATAAGCATCTTGTCTAGTTTTATATAAGTCTATCTCTACTAACTTACCAATATTATCATTTATTATTTCATTCATGGGCTGATTATTTGGAACTATTACAGGTAATCCACTTGATAATGCTTCAAATTGAGTAAGGCCTAGCCCTTCTAAATATGTTGGATATACATAAACATCACCTAAGTAATATAATCCTGGAGGAGAGACTGTTTTATTTATTATTTCTATGTTATATCTCTCAAAATCTTTATATTTTAACGAAATTATTTCATTTATAGGTTTTTGTGTATGAATAATTAGTTTAGATTCTTTATATAATCCAAACTCTATAAAAGTTTCAATAAGTAAATCTGTACCTTTCCTATTTGACATTCCACATGAATGAAAGAAACATAGCTCCTTACTCTTTTTCACATTATATTTATATAAATCTATATTAGTCCCCCATGGAACATAGTAGCATTGCTTATGATTTTTAAAAACACTATAGTGCCTTAAAGTGTTACAAATCAAAAAATCATAATTATTAAAGTCTGATATACTTTTGGGAGTATAGTAATCTATATAACTTCCAACCTTTATATTAGGAAAATTTAATTTTAATTTCAAAATCGGCTCTATCTCTGCTTGTTCATTAAAAAATATAATATCTATACTATTCTTAACTATCCATTTCCTTAATTCTCGCCAGTATATATCAGTGCCCCACATTCTACTTCCCCAAGTAACATAATCCTTATCCCAATTGCTATCATTAATAGCATATTCCTCACCAGCTCTTGCAAAAACAAATACATTATGCTTTTTCTCCAATAAATCTAAATAAGATTTTGTAACATAAGCTGCTCCTCTTTCAAACCACGTACTAACAAATCCAATATTCATTCGAATTCACTCCATTATTCCTTTATATAAATTTTAATATCATCTACTTTCAATAATTTTTCTAATATCTTATCTCCAAGAAATATTTTCTTTTATAATCTTTGCTGGATTACCAGCTATTATGCACTTTTCCGGGAAAATCCCCTTAACAACCGCATTAGCTGCTACAATACTACCTTCTCCTATTTTGGTATTTCTTAATATAGTTGCACCAGCTCCAATCCAACATTCATCTCCTATGTTGATATCTCCTAAATAATTTCTACCATCAATACTCTTCCCATCATTATCCATAATATTTACTCCCCAAGATATTGCACAGTTATTCCCTATCCTTATATTATTGTAGCAAACTATTTTATTTTCAGCCGAAAAATATGTATTTTCTCCTATAAAAATACTTCCACCTTTATCAACCACTATTTTTGTTTCAGGTCCTAACCTAACGTTATTATTCAATATCAATCTAGAATTACAATTTATATTAAGTAAAGTAGAATAATTTAGTCCCATATAAAATTTACTTATCATGGGAAATCCAATATAAGCTTTCCCATATATTTCTATCTCTGATTTTTTATCTTTTATAATCTTAGACTTACCAAAAATCAACAACATATTATTAAGACTAGAAATATCAAAATATTTATTATATGTAATATTGTATATTAATGTTTTAAATATCTTTATTTTACACAATAACTTTAATTTACCATTCAATTTATTTTCTCCTTAATTGTTGTAAGTTTTAATATAGCTCCAAATATTATATATAAATATGGAATTACAGGAATCATTGTAAATATATCACCAAATAATGCAGCTAGTGCTAAAGATATTACTAATGCTATCAAAAATAAATTTTTATTTGATTTTAGAATCATTAATATAAATCCTAAAACAATTGTAGCTAATCCTAAAAATCCTAAAGTATAATAAATCCTTACAAATAAATTATCCGTTAACATCAAATCAAATTGAGAGTTTAAAACACTATTATTTACTCCTATACTTCCAAATCCATTTCCAATTAATTTATTAGTCACATTTAAATTAAGCCATATATTATATATTCTATCTAAAAGTGACGCAGTACTAAACAGGTTCACATTATCTATTTCATTTATTAAATTGGGTATTACAATTATGATTGTTGATAATTCTAATAATAAAAAAATTATTCTGAGTATCTTATTCTTAATAATTTTAAAATTGAAAAATATAACTATGAATGTACTGTACGCTAAATAACTCAATCTACTAAATGAGAAATAAACTCCTATTGTAAATATAATAAATTCTATGACTGTAATGTATATATTTTTTTTGTAAGTTTTTTCTTGCTGTAGATATATAGATATTGCACATCCTAAAAACATAAGAAGTCCATACTCAATATGAGTTGGTAAAATAGACTTTACTCCGTATTCACCGAATCTTACAACCAGAAAATCTAAATTGTTTGTTATTTTGAAATATATACCTAATATACCTATTGCAATAGCAATATTTTTCATAACCCTTAAAATCATATAGTATTGCTCTTTACTATTAACAATGTTATAAGAAATAAATATAATAGATGGCCATATTATAAAATATCTTATATCATACATACTTTTTAGAATTGATTCCCCATTAATTAGGCCTATGAGTATTTGTATAAATAATAGTATAGATAATAACCATGATATTTTACTCATTCTAATTTTTTCTCTATTTCTTATTAACATTATAATTGCTATAAATAGTATAGAAAAATCCCTTATAAAGCTTATTATTACTTCATTTTCTTTAAAAAAGTTTAACTTAAAAAAATGATACAAGGCGGTTATAACTATAATGTAAAGAATTAAAATTTTATCAATTTTTTTCATCTAATTCTCCATAAAGTTATTACCTGATAATAACTTATTTATCTTTTCATTATTGATCTTACTATTATATTTAATCATAACTTTTTTAAATGCTCGCTCTCCCATTTTTTGTCGTAACTCCTTATTTTCAATTAAATCTATACTTCTAGTTACAAAGGTTTCTATATCATTTGCTAAGTATCCATTTTCCCCATCATCAATAATATTAGAAATTGCTCCATAGTTCAAAGCTATAACTGGAATTTTATTGGAGAATGCTTCTATTACTAC
>NZ_JAWGSV010000310.1:0-3279 GCF_032552055.1 Clostridium sp.
TATATATACTACTCTAGTATATATTTTTCTGCAATATGATTTTAGTTGTTAGTGACATTTTACATATAAGATTACAATATATTAAATATTTATTGAAACATATAATTAATCAAAATAATATGGAGCTGTAATATTACAGCTCCAATTAATTACTATTTTAAACTAAATAGCAATTCATCTATTCCTTCTTTTATTTGTTTTATCTTATCTTCGCTAAATTTCATATTACATAAAACTTTTTTAGGAACATCTTTTGATTTCTCTTGCAATTCTCTCCCCTTAGATGTAAGTTCAGCAAAAACTACTCTATCGTCTTCTTTTGATCTATACTTTTCTATTAGTTCCATAGATTCTAGTTTTTTTAGAAGAGGAGTTAAGGTACCTGAATCTAAATGTAATCTATTACCAAGCTGCTTAACTGTAGCTTTATTTTCTTCCCATAAGACAAGCATTACTAAATATTGAGTATATGTTAAATTCAACTCATCTAAAATGGGTTTATATAATTTAATTATTTCCCTAGATACAGCATAAAGAGAAAAACAAATTTGGTTATCTAACTTTAAATCATCATATTTTGACACTTCATCACCTACATAACGTATTTGCTAAATATAATTTTATACAATTAATTTATTAACCTTTATGTTATCTCTTTTAACTTTTCTTGTCAATGACTATAAATTACTAATTTAGAAATCCTTTTTTAAACCCTTCAATAATATCTTCTATATCTTCTATTCCCAAAGAAACTCTAATTAAGGTGTCAGTAATGCCTAATCTTTCTCTTTCTTCTCGAGGAATTGCAGCATGGCTCATCTTTACTGGATAAGAAACTATAGTTTCTACAGCTCCTAAGCTTACTGCAACTACTACATTTTCAACATTATTTAAAAAGTGCTTAGTTTGCTCTATATTTTTAAATTTAAAAGATAGTACAGCCCCTGGACCAAAGGATTGATTTTTATGAACTTCATAATACTTATGAGATTCAATGCCAGGATAATATACTGCTTCTACCAATTCCTGCTCTAAAAGCCACTTTGAAAGTTCTAAAGCATTATTCTGAGATTGATCCATTCTGATTTTTAAAGTTTTTAGCCCCCTAGATACTAAATAACAATCTTGTGGAGATAAAATAGCACCAAATCCATTTTGAACTCTATATATTTCTGCAGCTAATAACTTATCATTTGTAACTGCAAATCCTGCTATTACATCACTATGACCACCAATAAACTTAGTTGCACTATGAACCACTATATCAATACCTAATTCTAAAGGTCTTTGAAGATATGGTGACATAAAAGTATTATCAACTATTGTAAGTAAGTTATGTTTCTTAGCAAAATTTACCGCTTCCTTTAAATCAGTTATTTTTAGTAAAGGATTTGATGGAGTTTCTAGATAAATTGCCTTAGTATTTTCTTTAATTTCTTTTTCTATATTTTCTATTTTACTAGTGTCTACAAAGGTAAACGCAATATTAAATCTATTAAAAAGCTTAGTTACAGACCTATAAGTTCCTCCATACACATCTTCTGCTACAATTAGATGATCTCCTGAAGAAAATGTGCTAATCACAGAAGATATAGCTGCTATCCCAGAAGAAAATGCATATGCATATTTACCACTTTCAAGTCTTGCGAATTCTTTCTCTAAAGCATTTCTAGTTGGATTTCCAGATCTAGCATAGTCATATTCACCGAAATTATCTATATCAAATTGATGAAAAGTAGAGCTTTGATATATAGGTAATGTAACTGCTCCTGTATTTTTATCTATAGTTTTTTCACTGTGTAATAACTTTGTTCCAAATTTCATATTACTCCCCCAATACTGATTTTAAATCATCTAATAAATCATTTATATTTTCTATTCCAACAGACAATCTCAATAATCTTTCATCTACTCCAAGTCTTTGCTTAAGATCATTCGGCATATCCACATGAGTTTGAGTATATGGATAAGTAATTAATGTTTCAACCCCACCTAAGCTTTCAGCAAAAGAAATAACTTCAAGTTTTTTTAGTAACTTAGCAACTAAAGAAACCTTCTTAACCTTAAATGAAATCATTGAACCATAACCAGTGGATTGTACAATATTTACATCATAGCCTTCATGATCTTCAAGACCTACATAATATACCTTTTCTACATTTTCGTTTCTTTTTAAATAATTAGCAATTAGAATAGCATTTTCTTGAGATTTATCAAGTCTTATAGATAATGTCTTTAACCCTCTTAATAGTAACCAAGAATCAAAAGCTGATAAAGTTGCACCTGTCGAGTTTTGAACTACTCTTAACTTATTAATAATATCAGTATCATTTGCTATTAAAAATCCGGATAAAACATCATTATGGCCACCTAGAAACTTTGTACCACTATGAATTACAATATCTGCACCTAATAATAAAGGCTTTTGAAAATATGGAGTTAAGAAAGTATTATCAACTATTAAAGTTAACTTATTCTTCTTACATAAATAACTTATATCAGAAATATCACTTACTCTCATTAATGGATTAGATGGAGTTTCTATAAATATAGCCTTAGTCTCATCTGTAATAGCCTCTTTAATCTTATCTAAGCTAGTAGTATCTACAAAGGTAGATTTTATACCAAATACACTATAAAAATCATTAAACAATCTAAAAGTTCCACCATAAAGATCCTCTGAAACTATAATGTGATCCCCAGGTTTGAATAAATGAAAACATGCTGTTATTGCAGCAACTCCAGTAGAAAAAGCTAAGGCTTCTTTTCCTTCTTCTAAAAGACAAATTGTCCTTTCAACCTCTTCTCTAGTTGGATTATTAGTTCTAGAATAATCATATCCAGTACTTTTATTTAATTCTGGATGCTTAAAAGTTGTACTTTGATAAATAGGATAGCTTATTGCACCAGTGACACTATCTCCTCCGCTTGCCCCTCTTACAGAGATAGTTTCAAATTGTAATTTCTTTTCGTTCATTGTGATTCCCCCTTTTATAAATAAAAAAAGAACTCTTCCAAAATAGAAAGAATTCTTAAATACAACTATATAATTGCATACTAGTTTTCTTATTTTTCAGATTAACTGTAGGATTTAGCACCACACAAATAAATACATAATTGTAGGTTGCCGGGTTTCATAGGGCCAGTCCCTCCACCACTCTTAATAAGAACTATTTAATTTTAAAACAATTATATTATATATACTATTTAATTTCAAGTTTTTTTAAATAATTAATTTATGAATTTTCTTACATAATGATTATTTATGTAGAACTATTA
>NZ_JAWGSV010000311.1:0-3244 GCF_032552055.1 Clostridium sp.
CATTTTGTTAATTATCCATATTTATATAAATTTATTACTATATTTATACTAATAGTTAACTATAAATCGCTTATATAAATCTTAATTGATAATAGAAATCAATTGAATAGTGATTTCTGATATTTATTAAATGTAAATGAGAAATTATCTTTTATTTCCAATGTAATAATCTAAATTATATCCTAACTTATTAATAAGAAACTCATACCCTTAACTTGAAAGTATTAATTTATAAGAAAATCCACTCCGTAAACTTTATTCTTCTATTACTTTAAAAACTATCACCAAATTTAGACTAAATATAGTTAGCTAAAGAAAAATAAAATTCAAAAAGGAGTTACCTAAATTTATTTTCAGTAACTTGTTGCAAATAATATTCTTAATTCCCCATTATTAAGTATCCATATCAATAAAAAACTCCCTCAGGAGTTTCTAAATCTATTTTCAGTAATTTGGAACAAATTACATCCTAAATTGCTAATTCATAATTGTTAATTGAAAAAAGGTTGCCTTTCAGCAACCTTTGATATATTATTCTACAACACTTACTCTTAATAGGTTTGTAGCTCCAATCTTATCTACTGGAACTCCTGCTGCGATTACAACAGTATCACCCTTCTTAACAAATCCGTTTGTTTCTGCAACCTTAACTGATTCTTCCATCATATGGTCAGTTGATTGCATTTGTCCAGATACTACTGGGTAAACACCAAAGAATAAAGCTAATTTCTTAGCAACTTTTTCATTTGGAGTTACTGCAACTATTGGACAGTCAGGTCTACATTGAGATAGTCTTCCTGCTGTTGCTCCACTTTGAGTTGAAGATATAATAGCTGAAGCTTGTAATTCAAATGCAGCATTTGCAGCAGCTCTTGAAATAACTCCTGCTATTGCAGGTATATGGCTCTTAGCCTTTGAAGTAGCTATTTCATAATGTAATTGATTCTCTGCTTCTACAGCTATCTTAGCCATAGTTTCAACAGCTTCTACTGGCCAATCTCCGTTAGCTGATTCTCCAGATAACATTATAGCATCTGTTCCATCATAGATAGCATTAGCTACGTCTGATACTTCTGCTCTTGTTGGTCTTGGGTTTCTTATCATAGAATCTAACATTTGTGTAGCTGTTATAACTGGCTTGCCAGCTTCATTACATTTTCCTATTATAAGCTTTTGAACAGCTGGTAATTTTTCCATAGGAATTTCAACTCCTAGGTCTCCTCTAGCTACCATTATACCATCAGAAGCTTCAATTATAGCATCTATATTATCAACACCTTCTTGGTTCTCTATCTTAGAGAATATTTGAATGTGCTCTCCACCATTTTCCACTAAAACTTTTCTTATAGCTTCTACGTCTGCTGCTTTTCTGATGAATGATGCAGCAACTAAGTTAACTCCGATTTCACAACCGAATTTTAAGTCAGCTATATCTTTTTCTGTTAATGCTGGTAATTTTATTGATACTCCTGGAACGTTAACTCCTTTGTGAGTTCCAACAAATCCAGTATTCATAACTTTACAGTTGATTTTATTTCCATCAATAGATTCTACTTTTAATCCAACTAAACCGTCATCTATTAATATAGTATCTCCTACTTTAACATCATTTGCTAAACCTTCATAAGTAACTGTACACTTAGTAGTATCTCCAATTACTTCTTCTCCAGCATATATTACAAAGTTATCACCAGTTTTTAATTCAACTTTCTTTGGTTCAAACTTACCTGTTCTTATTTCTGGTCCTTTAGTATCAAGCATTATAGCTATTTCTTTATTATGTTTCTTTGCTAATTCTTTTACTAAATTAATTCTTCCTGCATGTTCAGCATGATCTCCATGTGAAAAATTATGTCTTGATGCATTCATTCCTGCTTCTATTATCTTAGATAATACTTCTGGACTTTCACTAGCTGGTCCTATAGTACAGATCATCTTAGTTTTTCTCATGTAATTAACACTCCTTCAATTCTATATATAATATTTTCAGCTTATTTAAAAGCTCTATTTATTAGGTAATAAGAGTAATTAATTTTACTCTACATTATGAATTAATTATGATGATATTTCATTTGCCATTTCAAATAATTCTTCATCAAATTTTCTATCTAAAGCTAAAGCTTCATCTATATCATCATCTATTATTTCGTTATTTCTAATTCCTATAACTCTTGAAGTTTTTCCTTCTAATAATACTTCAACAGCTTTTGAACCCATTCTTGATGCTAAAACTCTATCATTTGCAGTTGGGCTACCACCTCTTTGGATATGTCCTAATACAGTTGCTCTAGTTTCAATCCCAGTAACACTTTCAACATATTCAGCTAATTCTTGAGCTCCACCTACACCTTCAGCTAATAGCACTAGGTTGTGAATCTTACCCTTTTGTTTTCCTTCTAATATTACCTTACATAGTTCTTCTTTAGAGTATCCCTTTTCTGGAGTAATTATATACTCAGCTCCACCTGCAATACCTGCATATAAAGCTAAATCTCCACAATCTCTTCCCATAACTTCTATTATAGAAACTCTTTCATGAGAAGTTGATGTATCTCTAACTTTATCGATAGCGTCAATTACTGTATTTAATGCAGTATCGAATCCAATTGTATAATCAGTATAAGTTAAGTCATTATCGATAGTTCCAGGTAAACCTACAGTCTTAACACCAAGCTTTGATAATAACTTAGCTCCTGTAAATGATCCATCTCCACCAATAACTACTAAAGCATCTACTCCATAAGCTTTTAATATCTTTGTAGCTTTAATTCTTACTTCTTCTTTTTTAAATTCAGTACATCTAGCAGTTCTTAAAATAGTACCACCTCTATGGATAATATCTGATACTGAAGATCTATCCATATTGAATAATTCACCATTAATTAAACCACTATATCCTCTTTGAACTCCTACTACTTCAAGTCCATGATGTAAAGCAGTTCTTACAACAGCTCTTATTGCTGCGTTCATTCCTGGAGCATCTCCACCACTAGTTAAAATAGCTATTTTTTTCATGTTGTTTCCTCCTTAACACCACTGGGACAAAGGTTGTCCCACTTTATGTGGAATTATCCATTTTTTTTATTTACTATAATAAATTTAAATTATTTACCTTAATCATTTCTATTTACTAAATTTAATCACTTTATTTATTTTACTTGCAACTCTCACTTTATGCAACTAAAATAAGTGCAATATTACGATTTTTATCGACTTTTTATTCACTCTATTTTATATTATAACC
>NZ_JAWGSV010000312.1:0-3242 GCF_032552055.1 Clostridium sp.
AATATATACTTTGAGGGTTTATTGTATAGTGATACTTTTTATTCACTGAATTCATTTAAAGGTATAGTCTATACTATGCTTACATTGAATAATTTAAAACTTAATGATATAGAAAAACATAATACTTACTTAAATCTTAGTATTAATTTTCTGGAGGAAAATAATTATACTGAACTTTTAATTTACTTATATTTAAACGTTTCATATAATAAGCTTGAAATTTATAATATCGATGAATTTCTTTATAGTAATATAAATAATATTTTTTCTTTACTATTAGATTATGAAGGGCCTTATTCTTCTCAAGCATATTTACTTCTTGGAAGAATTTATTATAAATTTTTAAATCTTAATACTATTGCACTTAGCTTATTTGAAAAGTCTTTATCAATTGCAAGAAGAGATAAAGAAATAAATATAGAAATATTAGTTTATTATAATCAAGCTTCTACTTATTTAGCTATGGACAAGCTTAATGAAGGAATAAATCTTTTGAAAAGAATATTAAATAAGTATTCTGGTAAATTATCTTGTGTCTTTAGAACAAAGATTTATAGTAAGCTCTTAGAGTTATACTATTTTTCTAAATCTAGCTTAAGTGAAGCTAAAGACTTGTTAAGTTTATATGAAAAAGAGCTCTATCAATTAGATCCATTATATAGCAATATTTATCTAACAAGATTTAATCTAATATATGTGCACTATAAACTAATTGAAGCAGGTGAGAAAATAAGTAAGCCTCTCGCAGATGAACTCTATTGTTACTTAGAAACTGCATCCATTATTTATAAAAGTAATTTTTCAGATTTTACTTTTATGGAATTCCAATATTGGATAGAAATATCTTATGGAGACTTATATAGTGCTCTAAAAGATTATAATAATGCATTATTACATCATAAGAGAGCCCTTCTTTTTTCAGGAAACGCTAGAAATAAAAATAATATTCGCCTTTATAAATCAATTTCAACAGATTATGAATCATTAAAGGATTTTAAAACTGCCCTTAAATATTACAAGGTATCTATTGATACATTAGAAGCAATAAATTCAAATTCAATAGATAATTTCTACAGTAAGATTTTTGAAGATTTTGAGAGTAAATCAATATTAAACTCAGTAAATAATAACTTCTTTACTAACTTAAGTCATGAACTTAAAACTCCTGTTAATATTATTTACTCACTAATTCAATTAATGAGTACCTTAAAAAATTCCAATGATAATTCTATAAAGGAATGCTTTGTAAAATATGAAAAAACTCTTAAACAAAATTGCTTAAGGATGCTAAAACTTATAAATAATTTAATTGATATAACTAAAATAGATTCAGGAATTGGTAAGTTGGACTTAGTATTATTAGATATAGTACCTTTTGTTGAAGATTTAGCTTTCTCCATAGTTCCATTTGCTAAACATAAGAATATTAATGTTATTTTTGATACTAATATTGAGAAGCTATATTTAAAAGTAGACCCTTATGCTTTTGAAAGAATATTATTAAATTTACTTTCTAACGCTATAAAATTTAATAATATAGATGGAAATGTACTTATTACTATAAATTGTAATGATGAATCTGTAGATATAATTGTTCGTGATGATGGAATAGGAGTTCCTGATATATTTATTGATAATTTATTTGATAGATTTTATAAAGTGGATACTACTCTTTCTAGAAAATATGAAGGAAGTGGTGTTGGACTTTCTATAACTAAATCCTTAGTAGAACTTCATAGTGGAAGTATCAGAATAAATGATGATTACAAAAATGGTACTGAATTTATAGTAAATATGCCAATTCCTAATCCAAAAAATATAGATATTAAAAATAAATATGAATACTTTGTAGATGATGAGAAGATATTAAGAGAATTCTCAGATATATATGAATTATTTTAAGAAAACACAAAACGAAAAATGATATCCGTTAGTTAGGATATCATTTTTCATTAAGGGGATAATTAACTAATTGTTAAGCACTAACAACTATATTTATATAATACTATTCTTTTATGTCAATACTGTTACAAAATGAATTTTTAACTGCTTTTTAAGAAAACTCCACCTGAAGCTTAGAATCACTTTATTTTGCCCACCTATATACGCTGAAAAATAAATATATAATAGCACCTCCTAAAATCAACCATAAAATGGCGGTTATTATATTATAATATTTCTTCATTTCTCCATATCCCTATTGTTATAATATTCTATAGCTGATCTTAAAAACTTTACAGTTCGTATAGGTACTTTTCCTATTGATGTTTCTCCTGCTAGTAAAAATCCATCTACTCCTAAGTTAATAAAATTATAAATACTTTCTATTTCAGGTAGTGTTGCAAGATGTCCATTTTTCATACTATTTAATAAATGTGTAGCTATAATAACTCTTTTATTATTTTCCTTTATTATCTTTATAGCTTTATCTTGTAATCTTACAGCTTCTAATATTCCTGCCTCTGGTACTAAATCTCCTCTACCAATTATAACAGTATCAACCTCATTTAAGATTTCATTTATATTTTCTATTCCTTTAACAGTTTCAACTTTCGCCCATATCTTAAATTTATTTTGCTTATCTTTTATAATATCTTTAATTAATTTTATATCATCACCACTTTCAACAAAGGACTGACAAATTATATCAGTATCATTCTGCAGTGCAAAATTTATATTATCAGCATCATTTTTTCTTATATAATTCTTTTCTTCTATTAACTCTGGTATATTACACCCTTTCCCCTCTCTAATAATTCCACCCTTTATTACCCTTGCTTTTATTATTCCATCATTAACAGAAATAACTTCAAAATTCATAGTATTATCTTTCATAGAAATAGTTTTAATATCACTTCTTTCAATTACCTTTTTATCTATATTTAAAGGTACATATTTTCTTTCTTTTATATCTTTAAAACTAATGCTACTATAAAAATCTTCACCACAAAAATATATTTCTTGATTATTATAAACCTTATATATATATTTCAAACTTTTAGATACTCTTATTTTTTTACCTGATAAATCTATCAAAATATGTAAATTTCTTTTTAAATCTCTAGAGTTTCCTATAACTTTTTCGAAGTCATCTTTATTAAAATGTGAACAGTTTAGCCTAATTATATCTACTCCACCCTCAATAAGTTCTTTAAGTATCCATTTATCAATTGTTTTTGGACCAATAGTTGCAATAATATTCATAGCCTTCTCCTTATAAGTATTGTTACTTATCTTTACTA
>NZ_JAWGSV010000313.1:0-3203 GCF_032552055.1 Clostridium sp.
TTCTAATACCTACAGCTGTAGATAATACTCCCATAATAACTACTGACATTGAAGATATAGGTGCTCCAGTATTAGGTAATTCATCTTTTCCAGTTGATATGCTTGAATCATTTCTATTATTATCTGGCTCTTCTGGCTTTTCTATAACGTCATCACTTGGCTCTTCTGGTTTTTCTATATTATCGTCACCTGGTTTTTCTATATTATCATCACCTGGCTTTTCTGGTTTTTCCATTGGTTTAGATGGTTCTAACTGTGTTAACTGTACTTTTTCTTGTTCAGAAAGCCAAGACCATAGACTATCATCTCCATCCACACATTCATCATTAAATGCATATATCCATGACCAATGTGCATTGTACTCATATGGACTTCCATCTTCATTTTTATATAAACCTGATGTATCAATTACCTTTTCAAATTCAGATATTTTAACATTTTTATTTCCAATAGCTTTTAATCTCTTTGCTGTTGCAATTGATGTTGAATAAGAATCAACTAGTTCATCTCCTAATGCATACGTAAACCAAATAGGTAAATTTTCAATTCCTTCTAACTGCTTGTCAGTAATAGCGGCATCACTATATGGTTCACATATTGGATATGCTGCTGCAAAATATTCTGGATTATCTAAAATCAATTTCATAGTCATGTAACCACCATTAGAACATCCACCAACATAAATTCTATTTGTATCTATATCCTCACTAGAATTAACATAAGATTTTATTAAATTCATTAATGAACCCGCATATATTGTCTTACCAGTTGAATCCATTTCTCCACTACCAGAATCCATCCACATTGTTGGAGATTGTGGTGTTAATACATATGCACCGCCAAATTTATCTTGTATTTCTGGTGTTATTAATTCTCCAACTTCATTTCCTAATGTAGTTATTAATGTATCACTTCCACCTTCACCAGCTCCATGAAGCCATATAATAAGCGGATTTTTTTTATTATCAAACTCTGGTGAATAATGAGCATATTTCATGGATATATCCCCTTCAGCAGCATATGTTTCTTCCTTAAATGCATCTACTGTAGGAGTTTTTCTATTAACATACTCAGATCTAATATTTAATTCATCAACTACTTTATCTCCAACTTTTAATTTTGAATCATTAGCTAGTGTTACATTTAAATAATATGGATCTGCCCAGCTGTTAGCAAATGTCTCAAAACTAAATACAAACGGATTACCCACTTCTGGACCTACCGCTAATTCAATTGTTACATTTTTAGAAACACCTTCTACTCTATTTCCATTCTCATCACTTACATAGGCATTTAATATTATTCTTTCCGTTTCTTCAATTCCAGCCATTCCCTGTTTTGTTTCTTTTACTTTAAATGTATCCTTATTTACATCACTTACTTCATTATCAAGTGTAATAACTGCTTGAGTAACTCCTGGCCCCCAGTCAAATCCTCTTACAATAATATCATATGTTCCAGTAACGCTAATTGATTTAGCAGTTACTTGTTCACCACTCCCTAACTCATCAGCAAAAGCTGTTACAGTTGAAAATAACATCATTGAAGTTACTGTAGCACAAACTAACCTTTTTAACTTTTTGTTTAACATATCATTTCCTCCTAAATAAAGCATTTATTTAATTTAATATTTATCATTACTATTTAATAAATCAGACTTAATAACTATATAGTTTTAATTAGTATTTTTCCCTTTTTCTACATAACTCATATCATTAACAGATTCAACTGTATAAGTACCATTTTCATATTTTACTTTACAAACACTCGCATTTTCTAATCCTGATTTTAAATCTGCTGTACATCCTGGAGATACATTTTCCAAGAAAGAGATTATTGTAATACCATGTGATACAATTAATATATTGCCGCCACCATTGACTTCTGTATCCTTTACAATTTTATCAATTGTTGATTTTACTCTTTCCGCAAGCTCATTAGAATTTTCAGCTATTTCATTTCCTGGCACTTTATCCATTAAATCAAGATTTTTTGACATATTAAAATCCTTCATCATCTCATCTATAGTCATATCATTAGCCTTTGCTACATCTGCCCATGCTTCCATAGTTTTTTCACCTTCATAAATTCCAAAACATACTTCTCTCAAACCCTTATCTTGATTTAATTTTAAATCCGTTTGAGCAGATTTATCTAAAACTATATTTGCAGTCTCTATAGCACGTCCACTATCACTTGAATATACATAGTCAAACTTCACTCCATCTTCCTTAAAACCTTTACCTAGATATTCAGCAACTTCCACTCCTGGCTCTGTTAATGGTGCATCTGACCAGCCTTGCATTCTTTCTGTTGTATTTAACATAGTTTTTCCATGCCTTGTTAAATAAATTTCTACTGGCTTACTTTCTGTATTATTTTTTGAAGTTTCATCAACTTTACTGGAACACCCCAATGAAACTACTGATAATACGCCTACTAAAAATAATGATAAAATTTTCTTTTTCATAATATCTCCTCCATATTTTGTTATACTTTACTTAAAACAAAAATTTCATTTCGCTCTAATCTCCACATAAATCATATGATTAATGGATTAAACTATATAATTACCGTTTTCATATTTTACTTTATATACACTATCATTTTCTAATTATTGGACTAACTAAAACTTCTTTGCTTATTAGACCTGAAATTTTAGTTATAGCTTAAATACTATCTCATTTTGTAACCTCTGTATCATCCTTATACATAACAAACATTGCTATAAATCCTAATACTAATCCTACAATCGAAGCTAAAATTGCTCCATAGAATCCCTTATCAATACCAGCTGGGTTAATATAACTAGGAATAATAAATAACCCCATACCACCCATATTATAAATTCTCGATCCAAATAACCCTAGAATTCCGCCTGTAATAGCTCCAATTATACAACTTAATATAAATGGTTTCTTTCTTGGTAAAGTAATACCATAAATAGCTGGTTCAGTAACTCCAAAGAAACCTGAAATAACTGCTGGAATACATAATGATTTTAATTTTTTGTCTTTTGTCTTTGCCATTATTGCCATAACTACACCAGTTTGTGCGAAAGAAACAAGCAGTGAAGTTGCTACTACTGGATCACTACCTAATAATGATAAATTATTCATTGATATTGGTATTAATCCCCAATGTAAACCAAACATAACAAATACTTGCCAGAAACCACCTATGAATAAGCCAGCTACTATTGG
>NZ_JAWGSV010000314.1:0-3192 GCF_032552055.1 Clostridium sp.
TCTCTGAGCTATACCCCCAAAGATAACAACTAGTAGGCGGTAATCGGGCGCACCCGTTATAGTGATAGAGTATCTAAGTTTTACTTACGTACTTGATAAGGTTATTATTGTGAAGTAATAGCGAATTAAGGTGGCAACATGGAATGTAACTTTCATCCTTTTATAGGGGTGAAGGTTTTTTTTATTTTGTCTAAAAAAGTTAATAATTCTTTAAAGAGTTTAAATATACGTATATTTATAAAAAATTTTATTAAAAAGCTAATCAAAAATTAAAGGGGGATTTTTTTATGAAAATCGATGGAATAATTGTACCAGAAGACTACAAAAGTAGCTCAACATTAATTGAAACTGAAATTCATATTAAAAAAATTAAGGATTTTTTTGAAAGAGCATTAGCTGAGGCATTAAGTTTAACTAGAGTTTCTGCACCTTTATTTGTTGAATCCAGCAGTGGAGTAAATGATAGTTTAAATGGAGTTGAGAGACCAGTTAAATTTGATATATTAGCAACAGGCAGTGATGTAGAAATAGTTCATTCATTAGCTAAATGGAAGAGATTAAGTTTATATAGATATGGATTTAATGTAGGAGAAGGACTATATACAGATATGAATGCAATTAGAAGAGATGAGGAATTAGACAACCTTCATTCTGTATATGTTGACCAATGGGATTGGGAAAAAATTATAACTAAAGAAGAAAGAACAGAAGAAAAACTTAAGGAAATAGTTAGTACTATATATGGAGTATTTAAGAAAACTGAAGCTTTTGTTAAAAGTGAAGGTATGGGGAAAGAGATAGACCTTCCAGAAGAAATTTTCTTTATTACAACTCAAGAACTTGAAGATTTATATCCAGATTTAACAAGTAAAGAAAGAGAAGATGCTATATGTAAAAAGCATAAGGCTGTTTTCTTAATGAATATAGGGGATAAGTTAAAATCAGGTGAAAAGCATGATGGAAGAAGTCCAGACTATGACGATTGGAATTTAAATGGAGATATATTATTCTGGTATCCATTACTAAATAGAGCTTTTGAGCTTTCATCTATGGGAATTAGAGTTGATAAAGAGTCACTAGATTACCAATTAAGAGTTTCAGATAATGATTTTAGAAGAGAATTTGAATTTCATAAGATGCTATTAAATGATGAACTACCATTTACAGTTGGTGGTGGAATTGGACAATCAAGAATTTGTATGTTCTTTTTAAACAAAGCCCATATTGGAGAAGTTCAATCAAGTGTCTGGGATGAAAAGAATTTAAAAGTATGTAGAGAAAATGCAATAAATTTATTATAAGCAAAATAATTACTTTAAATTAGAGCTTTCTATTAATAATTAACTGTAGTTAATATTGACATTTCTATATAATTATTTATAATGAGGGTATATTAGGTAATAATTATACATGTTAAATTTTAAGAAGATATAAATTTAATGTAAATAAAGGAGGCGGGTTTATGAAAGCATTCGTAGACGAAAATACTTGTATATCATGTGGATTATGTGAAGGGATATGTCCTGAAATTTTCTCATTAGAATCAGGAGTATCACAAGCTAAGGAAGGTCCAGTACCAGCTGAATATGAAGATGCAACTAGAGAAGCTTGTGATAGCTGTCCAGTTACTGCAATATCAGTAGAAGAATAATTTAATAGTTTAATATCAAAGTAGATATTATCCAATAAGAAAAGGTGGATTCATTAATTTGACTCCACCTTTTTGTAAATATGTATTACTGTCTAATTTATTTTTTTCTATAATTATCGAGTCTGTATTTAAATAGCCTTCTTTTAGATATTTTTTCAATTTCTCTTATCTCACGTTTATTTTTGGCTGACATAAGCAGTTTTGTTATAGTAGATACAAAAATCACACCTAAAGCTAAAGAACCTGCACTAGCTAAAGTATTTAACCCAAGCTCTATTGATTCCATTATATTGCCATTTACAGCTTCGTACATTGTATAATACATGCCACCTCCAGGTACTAGGGGAATAAGGGCGCAAATTATTAAGGAAGTAACTGGAGTTTTTAAGACTCTAGCCATTATTTCTGAATAAACACTAAATATTATTGCTGAAATAAAAAATGATGAAGTTGTATCCAAACCAAATTCAAAACAAATTAAGCTTACAAACCAACTTAGTCCACCTCCAAGGGCAGCATAAAATAAGTTTTTACCTTTTATATTAAATAGTATCCCAAATCCTAGGGTAGCAAAAAAAGCAAATAGTGATTCACTTAACATAATAATCCTCCTAAATTACAGGGTTCCAAAGGTTGATATCCAAAAGCTAAGAACAGCACCAGTACCTATAGCTATTGAGATAGCTACTAGAAATGCCTCCACAGCTCTTGTAAGGCCTGCTAGTAAGTCACCAGATATTGTATCCCTAATAGCATTAGTAATAGCAAGACCAGGCACTAAAAGCATTATAGATCCTATTATAGTTTTATCTAAATCTACAATTAAGTTTGATTTTAATAAAAAAATTGCAACGATTGCTGCTACACCAGCACAAATGCTATTTATAAAAAATTGGTTAATTCCTAAGTTAGCAAATTTAATAGATACAGATTTTATTACAAGACCAATTAAAAAGGCAGCTAGAGCTTCTCTTAGTTCTCCACCAAATAAGAAAACAAAGCAAAAAGCACCTAATGCAGAAATTAATATAGCTGTTTTATCACTATATCTTTCGCCATTATCAATTAATTTTAATTGCTCTTTAAGCTCAGAAACTGTTAATCCTCTATTTATAATATTTCTAGATAGATCGTTAACCTTATGCACTTTATCTAAATCTATAGTGCGAGTTGATACTCTTCTTATTAAAGAATAAGTTTTACCATCATGGCATATTGAAACCATCACACCTGTAGTGGTAACAAAACTTTCAGCTTCTTCAACTCCGTAAATTTTACAAATTCTCCATACTATTTCTTCTGCCCTATAAGTTTCTCCACCAGATTCTAACATTATTTTTCCAGCAAAGGTTGCAACATGAAGTATTTCATTTAAATCCATAAAGATTACTCCTTAAACTAAAAAATTTCTTTATATATTTTCAAAAAATACTAGCATTACTTAGATGCTAGCAAAATATTTTTTCAATGAAATATAGTTAATATATTATAACTTATGTATTATAACATATGGAAATAGTTTATTATAGTAGTTTGTATAT
>NZ_JAWGSV010000315.1:0-3181 GCF_032552055.1 Clostridium sp.
GCAGAAGAAAAAGTCAAATCAGGTAATTGGAAAAAGGATGATTCACTATCATTATCCCAATCTGAATATAATAAACTTCTTCCTGATGGAGTTGATACAATTAATAATTATTTATTTTCTATAATAGACGAAAATAATAATATTATTGGTATGATTTGGATTAATAAGAAGGATTCTAATTCATGTTTTATATATGATATATATATTAATGATAAATTTCAAGGAAAAGGTTATGGATTAATGGCTATGAAAGAAGTTGAAAATTTCGCAAAATCTTTAGGTGCTGAAACAATTGGATTGCATGTGTTTGGTCATAATAATAGGGCTATAAAACTATATGAGAAGTTAGGATATAAAGCCACTAATATATCTATGAGCAAGAAACTATATTAGTTTTAAAATGCGAAGTATTTTATTAATGAAAAATGAAAAAATTAAAGAATGTATATAAAAAATCTGTAAAGATTTTTTAAGGTCATCTTTAAAACAAAGGAGGTTTTGCATAGCAAAACCTCTTCCTTCATTTTTTTCATTCTTTCATTACCTTAATTTTATCATTTTAAAATGCCTCGCATTTTATTACAAATCCTAATCTAAAAATGAGAATAAAATTTCTAAAACGCCTTCTACAATGTCACCTATTAATTCCACTCCACCTTTTCTTACTTTAAAGTTTTTATTCTTTTCAAGTTTAACTTCTTGCTTTTTATAATTCATTCTACTACTTGGATCTGAATTATGATAATAAGCTTCTTCATAAGTTTTTATTTCTGTAAAAGGTATTTTATTTGCTTCACTATCCAAGGTATATCCTCCATTTATTTTTATTAAGACTATTTAATAGTATCCTCTAATTTCTTATTAAAAGTCTTCTTATAAAAAATAATAAATACAGTTGCTGTTGTTAAAGCTGCAAGTATATCCGATACTGGTTCTGCAGCTAAAACCGCTGCAAGCTTATTACCTTCATTAACAAAGGTAGGTAGTATAAATATTAATGGTACTAATAAGACTATCTTTCTTAAAAGAGCCATTACTAAAGATATCTTTGCTTGACCTAATGCAAGGAAGGTTTGTTGGCATGCTATTTGAGCTCCAAACATAAATATTCCTCCAAAGAATATCTTAATACTCCATGATGTTATTTCAACTAACTCTTTCTTATTATTAAATATACTAACAAAAACTTCTGGGAATAGCATTAAAGATCCCCACATAGTTATTGTATATATTAAACAACAAGTTAAAAGCAATTTGAAAGTTTTCTTAACTCTTTCCAGGTTATTTGCACCAAAGTTATAACTAATTATAGGTTGAGCACCTTGAGATAATCCCATTAATGGAAGAGTTATTATTTGCATTATACTACTCATTATAGTCATTGCTCCAACTGCCAAGTCTCCACCATACATAGAAAGCTTATTATTTAAACTAATTAAAACTACGCTTTCAGTTGCTTGCATAATAAAAGGTGAAACTCCAAGAGCCAAAATTGGTAGTAAAACTTTTACTTTAGGCATTATATACTTCTTTCTTATCTTAAGAATACTTTTCCTTCCGAATAAAAACTTTAAAACCCATATTGCTGACACAAATTGAGAAAGTATTGTTGCTAAAGCAGCACCTTTTACTCCCATATCAAAAACAAATATAAAAATTGGATCTAATGCTATATTTATAATTGCACCAATAATTACTGTAGTCATCCCAATCTTAGCAAAACCCTGAGTATTTATAAATGAATTCATACCTAATGCTATTTGTACAAAAATAGTTCCTAATAAATAAATAATTAAATAGTCTTTAGCATAGCCTATAGTGGCATCACTAGCTCCAAATGCCCATAATAATTTTTCATTAAAAATTAAAAATACTACTGTGCATAAAGCTCCAATAATAATTAATGTAGAAAAGCTATTACTTAAAATTTCTTCTGCACCATCATTATCCTTTTTTCCCATCTCAATTGCCGCAAGTGGTGCTCCACCCATACCTATTAAAGCAGAAAATGCAGAAATAATCATAATTAATGGAAAAGCAACACCAACACCTGCCATTGCTACTTCACCATTCACCATTCTTCCAATAAATATTCTATCAACTATGTTATAAAGAACATTAACTAGTTGAGCAATTATAGCCGGAAAAGCCAAACTTAGTAGTAACTTTCCAACAGACCCCTTACCTAGGTCAATTTTAGCTTTTGTCATTTATCTCTCTCCTTTTTTCACTTTAATAATATTAACATTATTAAATTATACGTATAACTATTATGATACTACTAAAGAATATAATATAAGACTTCTTTATTTATTATATACAAAAGTTCAAATTTAAATAACTTCCTTACCAAAAGGCATTAAAGAAAGTCTAGCAAGTTTTAAGGATTGTTTAGCAAAAGGTATCCCTATTATTGTAATACATAAAAAGAATGCACTAACTATATTAGCAATACAAAGGGCTAATCCTCCAAATATTAGCCAAAGTATATTTAATAATAAGCTTACGCTACTATCATCCCTTGTTACTATTTCCTTACCAAAAGGAGCAAGTTGCAATTTTGCCATCTTAAAACATTGTAATCCTATTGGTATCCCAACTATTGTAATACTCCATAAGCATCCAGCAAAAAACCAACCTAATGCATTAAAAAAACCACCAAATATTATCCATATTATGTTTCCTAAACACGACATCTAAAAATCCCCCATTACATCATTATTTTTAACTACTTCTTAATTGAACTAAAGCACAATTCTCTATTGCATTTATTTTATTATCCCTACAATACTTTAGTATTTCTTTACTTTCTGCCCCTGGTTGAATCAATAAATTCTTTATACCAAGTTCCTTTGCTTCTTCTAAATACTTAATACCAAGTTTCGAATTTATACATAGATCAATAGCTTCTATTTTAAATGGGATATCCCTTAGTGATTTATATATATTTTCTCCACCTCTTGGATGTACCCCAGCTACTTTATAACCTTTTTCTTTAAACTTTTCTATTATTTTATAAGCATACTTACTTTCATTTAAAACATCTCCAATAACAACCCAGTTATTTAATTTTATCATTTCTCTTACATCCATTTCATTAACCTCCAATTTATTATATTTAATTTATGTACATTGCTTAACTTTATAAATATAATCTAATTTTATAAATAGTATATTATAC
>NZ_JAWGSV010000316.1:0-3162 GCF_032552055.1 Clostridium sp.
TAATAAATTAGCTGAAGACTTAGGAGTGAAATTTACAGGTACCATATATGCGTCCCCAGGGGTATTAAAGCATATTAAAAAGAAGCACGGTAAACATTTAAGTAAAAAAGTATTAGGAAATATTATTGAATATATGAAGTGTGTAATAGAAGGCCCAGACTATGTAGGGGTATATTGTATAACTGATGATGGAGCTCATATTGAGTTTATTAAAGAAGGAAATGTAAATATACTAATAGGTATTGAAATTGATTATAGGAAAGACTATATTAATGTATCTACCATGTATCCAATAACAGATAGTAAGATTGATAGCAGAATCTTTAGTGGTAAATTAATAAGATATACTGATTAATTAATAGTTGAAAGTAAAGAATTAAGGATATATAATAATATAGTAGTTTTAATAATTAATTGTTGAGGTGAGAAAAGGCTCCTCATACGCTGGTTCAGTAAAAAGAGATGTAGGATACGCCGCCCTACCAACAATATATTATATTTATTTGTTTTAAAATTTGTAATTGTTAATTTGGGGTTGTTTTTAAGCAGCCCTTTTTGATTTTCTTATTAAACTTTAGGAGGAGAGCCATGAAAAAGGTAGCAGTAGTATTTAATGGTGGAACTATATCTATGAAGGTAGATGAAAGAATAAAAGCAGCAGTGCCTAGTCTTACAGGGGAAGAAATAATGTCTATGGTTACTGGAATTGAAAATTATGCAGAAGTAGAGTCGTATAGTTTTTCTAGTAAACCTTCACCTCATATGACTTTAGAAGATATGGTTGAATTAAGTAAATTAATAAAAAAATTAGTTGAAAGAGATGATATAGAAGGTGTTGTTTTAACTCATGGAACTGATACTTTAGAAGAAACGGCATATTTTTTAGATCTAACTATTGATACAGAAAAAGTAATAGTAGTAACAGGTGCTATGAGAAGTAGTTCAGAACTTGGATATGATGGACCATTTAATTTAGCTACTTCAATTTGTACTGCAATTTCTGAGGATGCAAAGGGAAGAGGAGTGCTAGTATGTTTTAATGGAGAATTAAATTCTGCATCAGAAGTAACTAAAGCTAATTCAATGGCATTAAGTGCTTTTAAGACACCTAATTTTGGACCTATAGGAATAGTAGATAATAATAAAGTTTTATTTTATAGAAAAACTATTAAACATAGAGTATATAATATATCTGAAGTAGTAGAAAAAGTTGCATTAATTAAATGTGCAGCTGATATGGATTCTGAGTATTTAAATTTCTTAGTTGACAATAATTATAAAGGTATAGTTATTGAAGCACTAGGAAGAGGAAATGTACCACCTAAAATGGTTGATGGAATAAAAAGAGCTTTAAATAGCAATATTCCTGTAGTTATTGTTTCTAGATGTTTTGAAGGGAGAGTCTTTGAATCCTATGGATATGATGGTGGAGGAAAAATGCTTAAGGACTTAGGAGTATTTTTCGAAGAAAGTATGCCAGGTCAAAAGGCAAGAATAAAGCTTATGGTAGCATTATCAAGTGACAAAGCTATTGATATAAAAGAATCTTTTAAGAAAAATACGAATCATAATTAAAAAAGAATGTAATTTATACGTAGTTATTGACAAAAAAGCGCGAAGAATATATAATAATATTCGTAAGAAGGATAACTCATATAGTATTGACGATAAGGGTCAAAAGTTTCTACCGAGATACCGTAAATATCTTGACTATGAGTATGGTGCTTATTGGCATTTTCAAAATTCTAAGAGTTATCTTATTTAAGATGAATCTTAGAATTTTTTTTACGAATAAAAACATAGGGGGATACAAATGGAAAACTCACAACAAAAACAAGGTTTACTACCTATTTTACAAAACAAAAATGTAAATATGAAAAGAGAAATTATGGCAGGGGTTACTACCTTTTTAACTATGGCATATATAGTTGCAGTAAATCCTAACATACTATCTGAAGCAGGAATGCCAGCAGGAGCATTAGTTACAGCTACATGTTTAGCAGCAGCTATTGGATGTATATTAATGGGGTTATTTGCTAATTTACCTTTTGCTTTAGCTTCTGGAATGGGACTTAATGCTTTCTTTGCTTTTTCAGTAGTAATTGGCATGGGAATATCATGGGAAATGGCATTAACTGCAGTATTTATTGAAGGGATTATATTTATACTTTTATCATTATTCAAAGTTCGTGAAGCGGTAGTTAATTCAATACCTATGACTATGAAGCATGCAGTTACAGCAGGTATAGGTATATTCATAGCATTTATTGGAATGGTTGGTTCAGGATTAGTTATAAATGATGATGCTACATTAGTAAAAATGGGAGAATTTTCACCTACAGTAATGATTGCTTTAACTGGATTAATAATTATTGCAGTATTAGATAAGAGAAAAGTTAAGGGATCTATATTATTTGGTATTTTAACTAGTACTTTATTAGCTTGGGGATATGCTTTAATGAATCCTGAAGTGGCAGCAAACCTTGGTATATTTTTACCAGAAGGTATATTTAAATTTGAAAGTATAGCACCTATAGCAGGGAAAATTGATTTTTCACATTTCTTTACTGCGGAGTCTGCTGGTAAATTAATCGTGGTAATTTGTACTTTCTTATTTGTTGATTTCTTTGATACTGTTGGAACACTAGTAGGTGTTGCTTCAAGAGCGAATATGCTAGATGAAAAAGGAAATGTTCCAAACGCAGGTAGAGCTTTATTAGTAGATGCTATTGCTACAACTATAGGAGCTGCTTTAGGAGTTTCTACAGTTACTACATATGTTGAAAGTTCAACAGGAGTTGCAGCAGGTGGAAGAACTGGATATACAGCAATAACTACAGGAGTTTTATTCTTAATTGCTATGTTCTTTTCTCCAATATTTATAGCTATTCCATCATGTGCAACTGCACCAGCTCTAATTTATGTTGGTTACTTAATGCTTGGAGCTGTTAAAAATATAGATTTCGATAATATTACTGAAGGTTTACCAGCATTTATTACAATTGCTGGAATGGCTTTAACATATAGCATTGGAGATGGATTAACTTTAGGAATATTATCATATGTTATTATTAATTTAATTTACAATGTAATATGCAAGGATAAAGAAAACAGAGTTAAAGTATCTCCTGTAATGATTGTGCTTGCAATAATATTTATGAT
>NZ_JAWGSV010000317.1:0-3116 GCF_032552055.1 Clostridium sp.
ATTATAAAGTTTCTCGCTTTTAATTATTAAGGAAATCATGTAAAATACTTTTTCTTTATTACAAATTATACTATACAAATAAGAAGCTATTACAAATATTAACTCTGTAACAGCTTCTTATATTTTCGGTATTTTATTCTACTGTGAACTCTTTCACTATAGTAACAGGGTTCCACTCTGAATCGTATGTCTCAATAGTTATACGGTAATCCCCTGACTTTAAAGTTACTCCCATCAAGTCTATGCTTGCATAATTTGGTTTGTAAGATGGGAATGATACAGACATACCAATTTTACCTGGTAAGTTTACTCCACTTAAAGATTGTAACTTTATATCATTTTGTCCAAATGTGCTACTTAAATCTTCGTTAAATGTTAACTCTAAACGTGTACCCATACCACCTTCAGATATTTCTATATTGGTAATATCTAATAAAGATTTATCTTCTTCTCCTCCATCAGGCTCTCCTATAAATTCTGGTATTTTAAAGTGGTCTACAAACCCCTTACGATAATTACCATCATAATCAACAAATAGAACCCATAATCTAGATTTATTTGTTAATTCATATCCTGATAGATCTATATCTAATTCATTATATCCAGAATATAAGTCTACTTTTGTACTTGCTACTTTGCCACTCAGCACATCTTCAGCCATTGGTGTAGTTGAATCTCCAGCAAATACTGAATTATTCCATTCATATACTCCATAATATAACGTTCCATGTTCATCTGAATTAAATCCAAATTTTATTTTATTCTGCGAATAATGGTCTATATTATCCCCAGTTATTGCAGGTGGATTAAAATGTGATGTAAATGAACCTTCAACAACTGTTCCATCTGGCATATTTACTGAAACAGTATACTTATTATCCTTGTGTCCATAGTTATCTGGCACGATTATAGTATAAGTTTGCTTATCTGAGCTTACAATAAACTTTGCACCTTTAGTGGTAAGGGCTGATTCACTTGGACATATAATGCTAAAATCCTCTAATTTTAATTCTCCCTTAACTGGTTTATTAAATTTAAATACAAATCTATTAGACACAACCTCTTCTGCTGAAACTAACTTATACTCATCACCTTCAGCCTTCTCCTCATATTTCCCTAATTCAAAAGGTCCATAAACTGGAGAAGTTCTTCCATCAAAACCTTCCATAACATAATATACGTCATATTCTTTATTTTCTTTTAAATCTGATATTGAAATCTCATTATATTCAGTCTTAATAGATACCTTAGTTCCATTTTCTTTTATATCTTCTACATTTACATTTTTATTGAAACGGAATTTTGTTTTTTCCACAAGTTTATAGTATAAATATCCACCTTCATCAACACCATATATATCCATTATAGCTTCTGTTTGACTTGTTCTATCTAACATAACCTTTGATGCTGTAGGATGATTATAGCTATACTCAAATTCCTTACTAATTATTTTTCCATTTGGCAATGTTATATATAATTCATATGTATTATCTTTATAATAGGATGTATTTAATGTGTATGTTTTATTATCTGTAGTTGCTACATTAAATACACTCATAGTATTTCCACCATGACATATAATAGAAAGATCTGATAATTCTATTTTTGAACTAGTTGGTTCATTTAAAGTAAATTCAATTATACCTTGTTGCTTTAGAGTTATTGTACTTATTTCATACTTTTCTTCTCTTCCAATAAATACATTATTAGCATCTTCACTTATTACTATCTTATCTTTAGAAGTATCAGTATAAATTCCTACATTGCTTCCATTAATCTCTACTAAACTTAATGTACCATTTCCCATTATCTTTGTAGAATCACCATTAATAGTAACTTGTCCTACTTTAGCACCTTCTTTAATATAAATGCTACTATTATCTCCATTTGAGTTAACTACATTTACATTTCCATTAACCCCAATAATTGTATTATTTCCACTATCATTAATTTTCTCTACTGTTTGATTTATTGTTATATCAGCATTGTTTGAATTTTCATCAATACTCATAATTTCAGTAGGAACATTAAGTACTAATGTTCCATTTAAAAGATGTAAATTAGAAATTTTACTATCCCCTAAAATAGATGCATTTCCATTGATATCTACATTATTTACTTCCTTTACATTTTCTAAATATAAAGTTGGCCCACTTATATTCTTATCAATATTTAGTAATCTATTATGATATCTTATTACTCCATCTTTACCTACCTTTACATATGGTACAGTTGAATCTTTAATATCTACTTTATATTGTACTCCATCTTCTAAGCTTAATTTTTCTTTAACTTCTACATTTTCTAATACAACCTTGCCCATAGCTATAGAAGAATCAATATAAATATTTTTGTATATCTTATTTGATATTGTCACTACACCATCTACTAAGTCATTCTTAGTTATAGTCAGATCATTCACTACTATTTCTGGTTTCTCAGTGTCTTCTGGCTTTCCTGAATCATTTGGTTTATCTGGCTTCTCAGTATCTTCTGGCTTTTCTGAATCATCTGGGTTACCTGGCTTCTCCGTGTCTCCTGGATTATTAGGCTCAGCTGGTTTTTCAGAGTTATCTGGTGTATCTGGCTTATTTGGATTCTCTGGCCTATTTGGTGTTTCAGGCTTATTTGGTGTTTCAGACTGCTCTTCTTCATCATTCACTCCTGGAACTTCTGGCATTTCTGTTCCACCTTGGCTTTCTCCACCTGCTACTTTATCATTTTCAAACTCATTTTCTTTATCAATATTAGTATTGCTGTTTAATAAATTATTTTGGGTTTGATTATCTATTGATGCTATATCATTATTATCAATATTACTCTCTTTTTTGTTTTCTTCATTTTTATCTAATTTGCTATTATTAGAATCATTTTGAATGACAGTTGCATCTTTATCAGTTATACTACTTCCATCATTTTGAAACTGATTTAAGAAATAAGCTGCTGATGCACATGCTATAACTACTGCCGATCCAATAATAATGGCAACTTTATTCTTTTTCATCATAAATTAACTCCTATTCTAACATTAATTTCTATATATTCGAAGATATTTTAACTATAATTTCATCATAATGTCAATATTTTTATAATAATTTTTACATAATAATTATTAT
>NZ_JAWGSV010000318.1:0-3102 GCF_032552055.1 Clostridium sp.
ATTCTTCAATTTTTTATATATTATATTGCTATATAGTAATATAAATTCCTTATATAAATTAAATTTATCAATAAAGGTAAAAGAATTCTTAACTTTCACTAATTATTACTCTTTATAATTTAATATATTTAACAATAATATTATTATGCTAAATATTAAAATATTTAAGATAACATTCTTCTTCTAATTTAATAAAAAAAAGCCCCATATAAAATTATTAAAATTTCATATGAGACTCTTTTCTCTAAACTTTTTATAATTCTTTTAGAAACTATTTTATAAAGTTCAGAACTTTTTATGTGTAAACAAACTTATTGATCTTATTTCATTGCTTCTTCAATAGCAACTGCAACAGCTACTGTAGCACCTACCATTGGGTTATTTCCCATTCCAATTAATCCCATCATTTCAACGTGAGCTGGAACTGAAGATGATCCTGCAAATTGTGCATCTGAGTGCATTCTTCCCATAGTATCTGTCATACCATAAGAAGCTGGACCTGCTGCCATGTTATCTGGGTGAAGAGTTCTTCCTGTACCACCACCTGATGCTACTGAGAAGTATTTCTTTCCTTGATCAACACATTCTTTCTTGTATGTTCCTGCAACTGGATGTTGGAATCTAGTTGGGTTAGTTGAGTTACCAGTAATAGATACGTCAACTCCTTCGTGATGCATTATAGCAACACCTTCTCTAACATCATTAGCTCCATAACATTTAACCTTAGCTCTTGGTCCGTTAGAATAAGGAACTTCCTTAACTATTTCTAATTTGCTTGTGTAGAAATCGAAGTTAGTTTCTACATAAGTAAATCCATTTATTCTAGATATAATGTATGCTGCATCTTTTCCTAAACCATTTAATATAACTCTTAATGGTTCTTTTCTTACTTTGTTTGCTTTTTCAGCTATTTTAATAGCTCCTTCAGCAGCAGCAAAGCTTTCGTGTCCTGCTAAGAAAGCAAAACATTTAGTTTCTTCTCTTAAAAGCATAGCTCCTAAGTTACCATGTCCAAGACCAACTTTTCTATCATCTGCTACTGATCCTGGAATACAGAAAGCTTGAAGTCCTTCTCCAATAGCTTCTGCAGCTTCTGCAGCTTTAGTACATCCCTTTTTAATTGCAATTGCAGCACCTAAAGTGTAAGCCCACATTGCATTTTCAAAAGCGATTGGTTGTGTAGATTTTACGATTTCGTAAACATCTATACCTTTTTCATCGCAAACTGTCTTTGCATCTTCTATTTTACTCATTCCGTACTTTTCTAATACAGGAATGATTTGATTAATTCTTCTTTCATAACTTTCAAATAATGCCATTATACTGTTCCCCCTTCAAATTATTCGTGTCTTGGATCTATAACTTTTACAGCTTCATCAAATCTACCGTATTGTCCAGTAGCTTTTTCCATAGCTTCGTTAGCATCCATTCCCTTAGCAACCATTTCCATCATCTTTCCTAAGTGAACGAATTTGTATCCGATTATTTCGCCATTTGCATCTAAAGCTACTTTAGTTACATATCCTTCTGCCATTTCAAGGTATCTAGATCCCTTAGCAACTGTTCCGTACATAGTACCAACTTGTGATCTAAGTCCTTTTCCTAAGTCTTCAAGTCCAGCCCCTATTGGTAATCCACCTTCTGAGAAAGCAGTTTGGCTTCTTCCGTAAACTATTTGAAGGAATAATTCTCTCATAGCTGTGTTAATAGCATCACAAACTAAATCAGTATTTAATGCTTCTAATATAGTCTTTCCTGGTAATATTTCTGAAGCCATAGCAGCTGAGTGTGTCATTCCTGAACATCCTATTGTTTCAACTAATGCTTCTTCAATTATTCCATCCTTAACATTTAAAGTTAATTTACAAGCTCCTTGTTGAGGCGCACACCAGCCCACACCATGTGTTAACCCTGAAATATCTTTTACTTCTTTAGCTTGTACCCATTTTCCTTCAACAGGAATTGGCGCAGGTCCATGATTAGGTCCCTTAGCAACAACGCACATTTCTTCCACTTCTCTTGAATACATCATATCTTATCTCCTCCCTAATTATAGACTGCTCTAGTCTCGTTGTTTATTTTTTAACACTTATCACTAGAGTAATCGGGACAAAAATAACCCATGTAGGTCAAATTTATCCTATAATCTATAATAACAGAAGTGAAAAGGTCTAACAACATAATATTACAAAAAACCTATCCTTTTCTTATGAAAATTTTCTTACTTGCTATTTTATAACTATTTTGCTATAATAACTATGCAGCAAGTCGGCATGGCGGAACTGGCAGACGCACATGACTCAAAATCATGCGGTTTTACCGTGAGGGTTCGATTCCCTCTGCCGGCACCAATAAGCACTTAAATCCTTATATATAAAGGGTTTGAGTGCTTTATTTTTGCCTTTAGGGTGCAACCAGGGTGCAACGCATAAAAATAAAGTAGAGATTAATTCTACTCTATTGACTTTCCATATTAAAATACCTCTTCAAAATCTATACCTGCAAGTTCACATACTTTTTTCTTTGTTCTATCTTTCTTAATAAATTCCTCTTCGTTATGATGTTTGCCAACACATACTTGGACAACTTTCTTCGCATATCCATATTCGTCGTCACGATATATAACAAAATCAAAAGACTCGTTATTGTTTAAATATTTATATTCTTCTATAGTTAGATTTTTCTTCAATTCATCTAAGTTAAGCACATGTCTTATATTTTCTTTAATTCCTATAATATAATTAGAAGAATATTTATTTTTTAAATCTATGTATACTGTGTATTCTTTGTCAGATTTAAATAATCTTTTTACATTTTTTATATAGGTATCTGTATTAATATTTTTATTATATTCACAAAAATATTTATTTAAAATGTATTTATCAATAAATACTGAATCTAAATTTATGTACTTTTCATAGGATTCTTCAATCGGTATAAGTATGAATTCACATAAATTTTTAGAATTATATAAAATTTTAGGAGAAGTTGAAGTTACAATTATTTTATTTCTAAATTCGTCTATATTTACATCCTCAGAAATTAGTTTTTTTACATCATCTATTAGATAGTTTTTTCTTTTAATTCCATACGGATGTATTA
>NZ_JAWGSV010000319.1:0-3098 GCF_032552055.1 Clostridium sp.
CAAAATATACTTTGACTTTCTTTGACTTTTGTATTATTATTAAAACAAAGATAATAATAATTCTATAATATGTTTGTAAAGGAGTGACTTATATGAATATTGATAAAATGACTTTAAGAGTTCAAGAAGCATTAAATAATGCTAGTTTAATTGCTGTAAAGTTTAACCATCAGCAAGTTGAGTTAATACATTTGTTTACAGCATTAGTAGAGCAAGAAGACGGACTAATACCAAATATATTTACTAAAATGGGTGTTAGCGTTAAAGGAATAAATGATGACTTAAATAGAGTCTTAGGAAATATGCCAAAGGTCCTAGGAGAAGGAGCTAATTCATCAGGAGTTTATGCTACTAGACAAATAGAAGAGGTTTTGGTAAAGGCAGAAGATATAGCTAAGAAATTTGAAGATTCTTATATTAGCGTAGAACATCTTATGCTAGCAATAATTGCTGTAGATAAAAATGGTGAAGTTAAAAGAATACTAGATAAGTACAATATTAATAAAAAAACATTTATGGAAGTATTAAAGGAAGTAAGAGGTAACCAAAGAGTAGAAACTCAAGATCCTGAAGGAACTTATGATGCTTTAGGAAAATATGGTACTAACTTAACTGACCTTGCTAAAAAACATAAATTAGATCCTGTAATTGGTAGAGATGATGAAATTAGAAGAACTATAAGAATTTTATCTAGAAGAACTAAGAATAATCCAGTATTAATTGGTGAGCCTGGAGTTGGTAAGACTGCGATAGTTGAAGGACTTGCAGAAAGAATTATTAGAGGTGATGTACCTGAAGGTTTAAAGAATAAGGTAATATTCTCATTAGATATGGGGGCATTAATTGCTGGAGCTAAATATAGAGGAGAATTCGAAGAAAGATTAAAGGCAGTCTTAAAAGAAGTTCAAAGCAGTGAAGGTAGAATTATCTTATTTATAGATGAAATTCACACTATAGTTGGGGCTGGTAAAACAGATGGAGCTATGGATGCAGGTAACTTAATTAAGCCATTACTTGCAAGAGGTGAATTGCATTGTATTGGAGCTACAACCTTTGATGAATATAGACAATATATAGAAAAGGATAAGGCTCTAGAAAGAAGATTCCAACCTGTTATAGTTGAAGAACCAACAGTGGAGGATGCTATATCAATTCTTAGAGGACTAAAAGAAAGATTTGAAATCCATCATGGGGTAAGAATACATGATTCAGCTTTAATAGCTGCTGCAAAGTTATCACATAGATATATTCAAGATAGATTCTTGCCAGATAAGGCAATAGACTTAATTGATGAAGCTGGTGCAATGATAAGAACAGAAATAGATTCTCTTCCAACAGAACTTGATATTACTAGAAGAAGACTTTTCCAATTAGAAATCGAAAAGGAAGCTTTAATCAAAGAAAAAGATGAAGGATCTAAGAAAAAGTTAGAGGCATTAGAAAAAGATATTGCTGAATTAAAGGCTAAAAATGATGAAATGACAGCTAAGTTCGAGAAGGAAAAAGATGCTATAGTTAATTTAAGAGATCTAAAATCTAAGCTTGATGAAGCAAGAGGAGATTTAGAAGCTGCTCAAAGAAACTATGACTATAATAAGGCTGCGGAAATTCAATATAGCGTAATTCCGGCTTTAGAAGAGGAAATTAAGGAAAAAGAAGTTGTAGTTAAAGAAAATTATGAAGGAGCTCTTTTAAAGGAAGAAGTAACTGAGGAAGAAGTTTCAAAAATTCTTTCTAAATGGACTGGAATTCCTGTAACTAATCTTCTTGAAGGTGAAAGAGAGAAACTTTTAAGATTAGAAGATGAAATGGAAAAGAGAGTTATTGGTCAAGAAGAAGCAATAACTGCAGTTTCAAATGCTATTTTAAGAGCAAGAGCTGGACTTAAAGATGCAAATAAGCCAATAGGTTCCTTTATATTCTTAGGACCAACTGGTGTTGGTAAAACAGAGCTTGCTAAAACTTTAGCTAGAAATCTATTTGATTCTGAAGAAAATATTATAAGAATAGATATGTCTGAATATATGGAGAAACATTCAGTATCTAGATTAGTTGGAGCCCCTCCAGGATATGTTGGGTATGATGAAGGTGGTCAACTTACTGAGGCAGTAAGAAGAAATCCATATAGCGTAATATTATTTGATGAAATAGAAAAAGCTCATGAAGATGTATTTAATATATTCTTACAAATCTTAGATGATGGTAGATTAACTGATAATAAGGGCAAGACTGTAGACTTTAAAAATACTATTATAATTATGACATCTAATATTGGAAGTAGCTATCTTCTAGAAAATAATAGTGAAGACACTGTGGATGAAAGTATTAGAAACCAAGTTATTAATGAAATGAAACTTAGATTTAAGCCTGAATTCTTAAATAGAGTGGATGACATAATTATGTTTAAACCTCTATCTGAAAATGGTATTAAGAAGATTATAGATATATTCTTAAAAGAAGTTTCAGTAAGATTAAAAGATAAGAATATAAGCCTTGAAGTCACTGATGAAGCAAAGGTTATTATGGCTAGAGAAGGATATGATCCAGTGTATGGAGCAAGACCTTTAAAGAGATATATTCAAAATGCTATAGAAAACACCTTAGCTAGAAAGATTATAAAAGGTGATATAGGTTATGGATCTAATGTAGTAGTAGATGGAAATGAAGATCAGTTAACAATTAATTAATTTTAGAAAAACTAATCCTCAGGGTACTTAATTTCTTGAAAATAGGGTGCCCTGGGGAAGGGTTTTCTAGAAATAAAAAATACTCTTGACGATTTTTTAATCTTATTATAATATATAATTGTAATTTATGCGGAAGTGGCTCAATGGTAGAGCGTCACCTTGCCAAGGTGAATGTTGCGGGTTCGAGTCCCGTCTTTCGCTCCAAATATTATCCGTACAAGATAGATGCAGATTAGTATCTTTTTGTACGGATTTTTTATTATATAATTTTATATTATTAGCAATCTTATTAATAAAAATTATTTGTTAATAATTTTTATTAAAAAATACTTACATTTTGCTTTTTATGTGATATAATAAATTTAATTAATTAATACATAAAGAGGAGAGAAAAATATGTTAGTAGTATAT
>NZ_JAWGSV010000320.1:0-3048 GCF_032552055.1 Clostridium sp.
CTTCCTGAGTCACCTAAATTGATACAAGTATTAAAAGAGTCTATTGCTAGAGTATATTTTTTAGTATCAAGATAAATACATCCTTTTAAATATTCAAAATCAACATT
The DNA here is from genome assembly GCF_032552055.1 of Clostridium sp. Classification (GTDB taxonomy): domain Bacteria; phylum Bacillota; class Clostridia; order Clostridiales; family Clostridiaceae; genus Clostridium. The sequence goes on from NZ_JAWGSV010000320.1 coordinate 108, forward strand.
TGGTGAAAAATTCTTTAATGCTTCATCAACAAACTTCATAGCTTCATTATATTTTTTAACATATTGATAGCATATAGTCATCCTATAAAGGAGATGTACGGAATAATGCTTTGTTAAGTCTATACTTGAGTAGGATAATTCATAATAATACAATGCCTTATTAACATCATTTTGTGCTAGATATTCATTACCTAAATTGAATAAATTAAATGAATCTTCAGGATTATCTTTTAGAGAATCTAACAATATTGGTATATTTCTAGAGCGCTTATCTTTCTTTTGCAAAATTTCTATACTATAGCCATAGTGATGTAAAATTATTTCTTCATTTGAAAATTTACTTGTTATATTTTTATAGTTATCATTAAAAATTTGCTCATGTATTTTACCTTTATAGTGGTATCCTTTATTATTTCTAAATAACCTAAAGGCATAATGTATTGTAAAGTCATTTTGATTTTCAGAACGGTAATTATAGATTACAAAATGACATCCATCAAAGGGAGTGCTTTCTATATATTTTATCAATGTATTTTTTGAGCTTTGATCTAATATTTCATCAGCATCTAAAAAAATTATCCAATTACTTTTAGCTTTATTAATGGCATAATTTCTTGCTGAAGCAAAGTCATTTTCCCACTTATAGTTGTATAATTTTACATTATAATTTTTTAATATATCTAATGTTGAGTCTGTAGATCCAGTATCTACAATGATTATTTCATCTACAATATCTTTTACTGAATTAATAGATTTATCAATATATTTTTCTTCATTTTTTACTATCATACATAAACTTAATGTTGTTTTTTTCATGATTATCCTCCTTACAATAATTAGAGTTTATGTAGAATCCTTATATAAGCGTAATGCAAATATAAGGAAAATATTATAACTTAATTTTGTCCATTGAAATATACTGAGAATGTTGCAGTTGATCCACCTAAAGTATATAGAAGTCTAGTGAAGTTACCAAATCTATTAACTGTAATAATTTTACTGTCTCCTCCTACAATAGCATAGTTATTGTAGCTTGGATCTGTAATATAGTCTTCATTATTTGTAGTAGGACTCATTTGTAAAGATAGAGTCAATGTATTTGTACCTGTGTTATATACAAAGAAAGATACAGTTCTTAAAGTAGATATATTAGTATTATTAAATACACTTCCTGTTCCTCTTGCACTTAAATTCAATACTGAACTTGTAGTAAATGAATTCGAACCTATTACTACAGTCAAAGTAGAGTTAGCAATAGTTATGGCATTAGCAACAGTTATTGGATTTCTAACGGAAACAGTTAAAGTTTCATTAGCAATAGTAACAGGATTACTAACAGCGACTGTTAAACTTGAATTAGCTATTGTGATAGCATTTGCTACGGTAATTGCATTGGCAACTGTAATAGCGTTAGCTACTGTAATTGGATTATTAATTAGTACAGTTAAGATAGAATTAGCAATAGTTATAGGATTTCTAACAGAAACATTTAAAGTTTCATTTGCAATAGTAATAGAATTAGCAACAGTAATAGCGTTAGATACTGTTATTGGATTACTAACATTAACAGTAAGACTAGTATTAGCAATAGTTACTGGACTGGAAATTGAAGTCGTTATCGTAGAGTTAGCGATAGTTATTGCATTGGCAACAGTTATAGGGTTTCTAACAGAAACATTTAAAGTTTCATTAGCAATAGTAACAGGATTACTAACAGCGACTGTTAAACTTGAATTAGCAACAGTAATAGCATTAGCCACAGTTAATGAATTATTAATATTAACAGTAAGGCTAGCATTAGCAATTGTTACTGGACCGGAAATTGAAGTCGTAATTGTAGCGTTAGCAATTGTAATCGAATTAGCAACAGTTATAGGATTTCTAACAAAAACATTTAAAGTTTCATTAGCAATAGTAACAGAATTACTAATAGCAACTGTTAAGCTTGAATTTGAAATTGAAGTTTTAAGGGCTCCATTAGAGTCTGTTTGCAAGACATGCAAACTACTATCTGGAGCCTGAGCATAAATGCTGGTTTTCAATTCCGAAGCTACAGTGTTAAATACCAAATTATTCATATTGTACACCTCATTTATCGAAAGTTTATCTTATATGGTAGTCAAAAGTTTGACCTTGGAACCAAACATTAATATTTGAATTTGGATTAGGCGATGAATTTACAAATCTTATTCTTGAGTATTTTAAAAACTTTGCTAAAGCTAAAGCAGCTGTATCATTAGATTTAATTTCTACTTCAACTACATCATCTGTAAAATCAATTCCATTTGGACTCACTTGTAAATAAGCCTTTATATTATTTGAACTTTTATTCTTAATAAAATAAGTGCCAGTATTAAAATTAGAAATATCTATATTTAGTGAATAAAATTCATTTTCTAAGCTCTTTACATTGAATTCTCTTTCTTTAAAAATTATTTCTGCTGTTTGTTTATTCTTGTTATTACATTCTTCATAATTAATCCATATAAAAGGTTGATTATTATTATTAGATGAATAAAATTTAAACAATGTTGAATTTATACCTGGTCTACACATAAGTGCTAAACCATAAGCATAATTATTATTTTGTATAAGTTCTTCTATTAAGGGCGTAATATTAAATGAAACTATATTGGCCCTTGAATCGTAACTAAAATCTTTTTTATCTAAATTTAATGAAGATAACCTAGGGGAATTGGTCCATGTTGTATCCTCGAGATTAAAATTTTCATCAATTCTAAATAGAACAAATAATCTTCTTAATTCTTCAATAGATGAGTTACATTCATCTATAAGATGTAAGTTAAGGGAAGCATTAACAACTTCAATATCTTTATTTAAACCATTTAAATCATATAATTTTAATAAAGAAATATAGTGAATATCACCGTATAAATAGTTCCCAACTAATAAAGTGTTTTTATAGTAAAAGCTACTATCT
>NZ_JAWGSV010000321.1:0-3003 GCF_032552055.1 Clostridium sp.
CTATTTTAATATTTACTAAATTTTCTTTTCACTATTTTAGGCAATACTCTGCTAAAACAGATTGTAATTCATATATATTTAAGCTACTATTAAATTGCTTTTCAATAGGTAAAGCAGTTCCAGATATCCAGATTTTAAGCTCTGCATCTAAATCAAAATGACCAGATGTTTCAATACTAAAATGAGTTATTGATTTATAAGGTATTGAATGATATTCTGTTTTTTTACCTGTTACCCCTTGCTTATCTACTAATATTAATCTCTTATTTGTAAATAAAAATAAGTCTCTTACTAACTTATATCCCTTTTCAATACTCTCCGTTGGCGATAGTATTTTTGCATAATCTTTTCTTAAGCTTTCCAGGTTCACTTCCGAAGCATTCCCCATTAATCCATTAAATATACCCATAAAAACACCTTCCTTGTTTTTTTATAAAATTTAATTACCCCTTATTTATAAAGTTAAATCTAACTTATACTACCACTTATAAAGTTAAACCTAACATATGACTCTTTTTATAAGCTTAAAGCTACCTTCAATTCTTAATTTTATATTGTACGATAGCACCACTTACTATTATTATAATTCACATTAATATTTTATTGCAAAATCAAAGAAAAAAACCAGTAGTTTCAACTCTAATTTTACTGCTATTACTGTTAAAGAAAAAGCTCTATTAAAAATCCTTATAAAAACATAAAAGAGCCACTAATAATTTAAGCAGCTCATTTAAATCCCTATATTAAATTTAAAGCTATTGTATTAACAGCAAATAAAGCCATTGTAATAATAGTCAACTTTAACAACATAGCTTCCTTTGTCTTAGCCTTATTCCTAGAGAAGAATGTTTCAGTTCTACTTCCTTGAATTAATCCGCTTAATGCATCTGTTTTACTTGGTTGCAATAATACTGATATTATAATTACTAGTCCTAACACTGCTTCTAACACTAATAAAATGCTCTTCATCTCCATAATTGCTATACCTCCCAACTAGATATAAATGGTCGTATTTACATAAGGTTATCTTATCATAATGAATATATTTTTACAAGTAACTATTGTCAAATATAAATAAAAATTAAGTATATTCAATCTATATAAATTAAACATTTCTAATAATAAAAGGAGATATAACAGATTTAAATTAATAAATCACGTTATATCTCCTATTTTAATTTTTATTGCTTAATAAGGATACTATTTCTTTATGTTAAAGAATGCTCTTCTTCCTCTATATTCAGCAACATCATCTAATTCTTCTTCAATTCTGATTAATTGGTTGTACTTAGCAACTCTTTCAGATCTTGCAGGAGCACCAGTCTTGATTTGACCAGCGTTAACAGCTACAACTAAGTCAGCTATAGTAGTATCTTCAGTTTCTCCTGATCTGTGAGAAATTACTGCTGTGTATCCAGCTCTGTTAGCCATTTCGATAGCATTTAAAGTTTCAGTTAAAGTACCGATTTGGTTTAACTTAATTAAGATTGAGTTACCAACTCCTAAGTCAATACCTCTTTCTAATCTTTCAGTGTTAGTAACGAATAGATCGTCTCCAACTAATTGAACTTTCTTACCTAATCTTTCAGTGATTAGCTTCCAACCTTCCCAGTCTTCTTCAGCCATACCATCTTCGATTGAGATAATTGGATACTTATCAACCCAAGCTTCTAAGAAATCAACCATTTCAGCTGCAGTTAAAGTCTTTCCTTCATGTTCTAATACATACTTTCCATCTTTGTAGTATTCAGATGAAGCAGCATCTATAGCTATGAACATATCTTCTCCAGCTTTGTATCCAGCTTTAGTTATAGCTTCTATGATAACTTCAATAGCTTCTTCGTTTGACTTAAGGTTTGGAGCGAATCCACCTTCATCACCGATAGCTGTTGAATATCCTTTATCGTGTAAAGTTTTCTTTAATGTATGGTAAACTTCAGCACACATTTGTAATGCATCGCTGAAAGTCTTAGCTCCAACTGGCATTACCATGAATTCTTGTAAATCTACTGAGTTGTCAGCATGAGATCCACCATTGATTATGTTCATCATTGGAACTGGTAAAACCTTAGCATTTACTCCACCAACATATTGGTATAATGGTAAATCTAAAGATTTAGCAGCAGCATTAGCAACAGCTAATGAAACACCTAAGATAGCGTTAGCACCTAACTTAGCTTTGTTTGGAGTTCCATCTAATTCAATAAGTAGCTTATCGATGTATGGTTGATCATATACGTTACATCCAATTAACTCTTCAGCAATTGTATCATTAACGTTTTGAACTGCCTTTAAAACACCTTTTCCTAAGTATTGGCTCTTATCTCCATCTCTTAATTCAACTGCTTCATACATACCAGTTGATGCTCCTGATGGAACAGCTGCTCTTCCTACAGTACCATCTTCTAAGTATACTTCTACTTCTACTGTTGGGAAACATCTTGAGTCAAGAATTTGTCTAGCCACAACATCTACTATTTCGTTATAATTTTTCACGTTTATTCCTCCTTTATTTTAATGTTACTATTTACCTTTTTCTATTCATACCATTATTATTATTTCTATCAACGACAGAATTATTCATAAAAGTATAAATATCAAGAAAAATTTAAAATAAATAACATTTTTTAGCAAATAATAATCATTATCACATTTTCACTATTATTATACCACTTTGCCCATATATTTCAATACGTATTTACTTATGTAAACAATTACCCTTTTATTAAATTTAATTTAAATTCATATAATAAGCATTTCACTTGCATTATTAACCAAAAAATGAGTTGCCTTCCTGACAACTCATTTAAACACCTTATTTAGCAAAGCTAGGATAAAGACAGTTAAGACGATCATTAATTTTCATCATCTCTATTTAGCAAATACTGATTATATTTTTTTCTCCAATTTTTTGCTACCTTCTTATCTATTATATTTATATCTTCAAGAAAACTATCTAATACTCCAATTTTTTCAAGCCCCTTCATAAGATGCCTTGGATAG
>NZ_JAWGSV010000322.1:0-2947 GCF_032552055.1 Clostridium sp.
GGAAAGAAATGGCTAGAAAGAGAAGCCCAAGATTTAAAGAAAGTAGAAGGCTTGGATTGAATGTTTCAGGACATCCAAAGGCTATGAATAGAGCTACTAAAGGAACAAGTAGAGCAGATAAAAAATTATCTGAATATGGTATAAGACTATTAGAAAAGCAAAGGTTAAGAGCTTATTATGGAATCTTAGAAAAGCAATTTAGAAAATATGTTGAAGATGCTTTTAAAGCTAAGAATGGTACAACTGGAGAAGCTTTATTAATTAGACTAGAGTCTAGATTAGATAATCTTGTATATAGAATGGGTTTTGCTAACTCTATAAGAGCAGCAAGACAAATGGTAAATCACGGTCATATATTAGTAAATGGTAAAAAGATAGATATACCATCTTATAAGGTTGAACCAGGTACAGAAATTTCTTTAAGAGAAAAATCAAGAAAGTCTTCTAACTATAATTATTACTTAAATAACCACACAAATACACTACCTTACATTGAGTCTAATTTAGATGACTTTAAAGCTGTATATAAAAGATATCCATTAAGAGAAGAAATACCTATTGAAATAAATGAAAATCTAATAGTAGAGTTCTACTCAAGGTAAATCTAGTTTTAAATTCATATCTTCTCAAAATTAAAGTATATTTTGCCAAAGCTATATAGTGCAGTATATAGTTAGACCTCATTAATAATTAAAAGGATGATTCTATATTAAGAATCATCCTTTTTAAATTATATATGTTAGAACTTATATAATTTAATTAAAATATTGACTACTAACAACTGCTAAAAGAGTTTTGGAGTCGCTTAAAATTGTTATATCCGCTGGAATAACAATATCTTCAATAAATACTTTATCATCTAATTTCATATCGGAAGCATCAATCTCTATAGATTCAGGTATTTTTTCTACATCTCCCTGTAAATCTATATATAAATTATGTGTTTCTAATGTAAGTCTTTTAGTTTCTAATAAATCTTGTCCAATAAATTTAATTGGAATTCTCATTTTAATTATTTCATTAGGTTTAATATATTGAAAATCAACATGAATGATTTCATGTCTCTCATTTTTCTGTACTTCTTTAACAACGCAGTTAATTTTTCTTTCTTCAAGTGAAACTTCTAAAATTGATCCACTGCTATTCTTTTTAAGTAGTCTTCTTAGTTCTGCATTACACATTTTAACTGGAAGATTTTCTTCAAGGAATTCACCGTAAATAATTCCAGGAATTTCTCCCTTCTTTCTAAGTTTTGATTGATTTTCTTTTATATTTCTATTATATACCTTTAAGGCTAAATTTGACATTTATAAATACCTCCTAAAAACTTAATTCTTAATTTGAATACTTAGTTTTTATTAAGCTCTATAAAGCTTTGGTAATTACATTAATAAACAATAATAGAGCTTAATCTAAAGCCCCACATATGCATCAACCTCCCTTATATTCTTATAGCTTACATTGTAATAACAAATAAAGCAAATGATGTAAAAAAAGTTATATTAAAAAAGTGCAATAAAAATGAAAAATTAATAAAAAATCATGTCTTGTTTTATGATAAACCAAGTTATATTAGAAAATATTAAGATAATAGTAAATTTGTTCTATTTTTGGAAGTGGTATTTATGAGTGTATTGGAAAGAGGTACAATTTAAGGAGTAGATAAATATAAATTTTATTTAAAAAGGTGAGGAATTGAAATGAGAACTATAATTGTTGATGATGATCCCTTAATTCTAGAGATTGAGAAAAATATTATTAGCAAAAACGAATACTTAAATATTGTGGGAGAATTTTATAATGGAAATAAATTTTTAAAATCTTTAAATAAATTAAAGCCTGATGTTGTATTTTTAGATATAGAAATGCCAGAAATTAACGGAATAGAAATTGCTGAGAAAATTGAAGAGTTTAATGAAAATATACAAATAGTATTTTTAACATCATATGAAAAGTATGCCATTGAAGCTTTTAAGGTAAATGCAATTAATTATATATTAAAGCCATTAACAAAAGATGTGTTAGATCTTACTGTAAAAAGATTATTAAAATATAGAAAAAAGAGCATTTATTTTACTGGAAATTCATATGAAAATCAAATAATTACATTAGGTAACTTCGAAGTATATGGGAATGGTGGAAAAGATGTAGTAAAATGGCCAACTGTTAAAGAGGAAGAATTATTTGCATACTTTATATATTTAAGAGGAGAAAAGGTTGATAAATGGAAGTTATGTGAAATGCTATGGTCTAATTTAACCTCAGAGAAAGCACTTCATAATTTACATAATACAGTATATATACTAAAAAAAACATTGAAATTTTATGGAATAGAAAATCAAATAATACATCAGCAAGGCGGTTATAGCGGAATTTTTGAAAATATATATTGTGATTTATGGGAATTAGAAGATTTAATGAATAAAAAAATTATTTTAAATGAACCAAAAATAAAAAATATTGAGGTTATTCTATCAATGTATAAGGGCGATTTATATGGAAGTAAGGATTATGTTTGGGCTATAGATTTAAAAGAAAATATTGAAAAATATTATCTTAATACTATAAAAGCTTTAAGCAAATATTATTATGATAAAAACTTATATTATAAATCAGAAGAGTATACAAAAAAGTTTTTAAAACTAAATCCTATAGATGAAGATGCCATAGAGATGCTTATGAAAACTTTTTATAAGTTTAATGATAAATTAAATATAATTAATATTTATAAAAAGCTAGAAATAACCTTAAAGGAAGAGTTAGATATAGAACCTAGAAAATCAACTGAGTTGCTATATTTAAATTTATTAGATAAATTGTAACTTTACACTTTATCCATTTGTGAGTGTTTTGTGAGTATTGATAACTATAATTTTTTAATAATCAATATTAGCAAAATTATGCAATGGAGGGAGATTATGAAAAAGACAAGAAGAGTAGCTTTTAC
>NZ_JAWGSV010000323.1:0-2945 GCF_032552055.1 Clostridium sp.
AGGAGGAAAGTTTTATGGATTTATTATCTATCATGGGTTGTATTATCGCAACAATATTCATTATTTACAATATTATATACTACAGAAATAAAAAAACTGTATATATGCTAAATGATAAATATATTGTTTTAAATGATAAATACTATGATACACAATTGATTTTTGGGTTAATGAATTCAGTTTTATTACTTATTTTTTATTTAGCGTGGAATCTAACTGATAGAAATCCTCAAGTATTTCTTATTACAACAATAATAATTTTTTGGGGATTAAACTATATGTTAGAATTTTATACGAGAAAGAAAAGCTATGTAGGTACTAAATAATATTTTTAATATATTTCTCATTAAAAGTGGTCAGATAGTTTGTCCACTTTTCTTATAATCTAATATCAACATTATCTTAAAACGTACCCAAATAAAAAATTTAGTCTTGCACTTAGTTCTATCCAAGATTCTCATTTTTAATTCTTAATTTTTCATTTCACTAAAGTAAAAAAACTCAGCCTAAGCCGAGTTTTATCAATAATTGCTAATTGTTAACTGTTAATTGTCTAAAGTACTTTAGACAAGAAGTCTTGTGTTCTTGGATTTTTAGGATTATCAAATATTTCTTCAGGTGTTCCTTGTTCTACTATATTTCCGCCATCCATAAATAATATTCTATCTCCAACTTCTCTTGCAAAGCCCATTTCATGAGTAACTACTACCATAGTCATTCCTTCCTTTGCAAGATCCTTCATAACATTTAAAACTTCTCCAACCATTTCTGGGTCTAATGCTGAGGTAGGTTCATCAAAAAGCATAACATCAGGTTCCATTGCTAAAGCTCTTGCAATTGCAATTCTTTGTTTTTGTCCACCAGATAAGGATGCTGGATAAGCATCTGCTTTATCTAATAATCCTACTTTTTTTAATAAATCCATTGCCTTTTCTTCTGCTTCTGCTTTAGATTTATTTTTTACATTTATAGGTGCAATAGTTAGGTTATTCAAAACTGTCTTATGTGGGAATAAGTTAAATTGTTGAAATACCATCCCCATCTTTTCTCTTATTTCATTAATGTTAGTGTTTTTATCTGTTATATTTTTATCTTCAAAAATTATTTCTCCATCTGTAGGTACTTCTAATAAGTTTAGACATCTTAAAAAAGTACTCTTCCCTGATCCTGAAGGTCCAATAACAACTACAACTTCACCTTTTTTAATATTTTCATTTATGCCTTTTAATACTTCATTTTCTCCAAAACATTTATGCAAATTCTTAACGTTTATCACTAGCCTTCATTCTCCTTTCGATGTAATTCATAAGTCTTCCAAGTGTAAATGTAATTACAAAATAAAATACTGCTGCTATTATTAAAGGTTCAAAAGCTCTAAAAGTTCTTCCAGTAACTACTTTTGCACTATACATTAATTCACCAACCCCAATAACAGACGCCATTGAAGATTCCTTAATTACTGTAACAAACTCATTACCTATTGCAGGTAAGATATTGCTTATAGCTTGAGGCATTACTATTAGCTTCATAGCCATAAATTGACTCATCCCTAAACTTCTTGCTGCTTCATATTGTCCCTTATCAACTGCATCTATACCTGCTCTTATTATTTCTGAAACATAAGCTGCTGAATTTAAAGAAACTGCAATAATACCAGCTGTAAGTGGTTTCATATTTATTCCTAATAATTCATCAAATGCATAATAAACTATCATAATTTGAAGAAGCATTGGAGTTCCTCTCATTATTTCAATATATATAGATGCAATTAATTTTAATGGATTTACTTTTAAAATAGTAAATTTAGATCTTTTCATAAAAGTTAATAAGGATCCTAATAAAACACCTAATAAAACACTTATAAAAGATATTAATAGTGTCCATTTAACACCATCATAAAAATAATTCATATAACCAGATAAAAAACTAAAATCTAAAGTCAAACCTTACACCCCTTGTCTATTATATAAAAATCAGCAAATCAATCTTATGTGAAAATTAAGTACTAACTCAGAAACTCTGAGTTAGTTCAAAACTATCTACGCTTCAACTTCTATCTTAATTTTCAACTTGCTTTTCAGCTAATGCAGTTGCATCTACTATAAATTGATCTAATAATTTTTCATCTTTTATTCTTTTAATTGTAGTATTAATTAAATCTAATAATGCTTGTTGCTCTTTTTGTAATGCGACAGCAGAACCACCTTCAGCGTCTGTTGCTTTTTCTTCGCCAACTACTAATTCTGGATTGTTCTTAACTATCATTTCAGCAACTGGTAATTCAACTACTAAAGCTTCTATCTTTCCAGTTTTTAAGCTTAAAACTAAGTCATTAACATTTGATAATAATTGAAGATCAACTTCTGGTATTTTTTCTTCAGCTATATCAGCTTGAATAGCTCCCATTTGTGCTCCAACTTTTTGCCCTTTTAAGTCTTCAAAAGTTTTATACTTGTCCTTATTTTCTGCTTTAACTAAAAATCCATGTTCTGCAATATAATAAATATCTGAGAAATCAACTGATTTCCTTCTTTCATCATCAGGAGACATACCTGAAATTGCTAAATCTATTTTACCTGATGAAACACCAGCTACTAAATTTTCAAAATTCATATCTTGTATTTCTAATTCAACTCCCATATCCTTAGCTATTTCATTAGCTATATCGATATCGAATCCAACTATTTCATCTTTTCCTTCTTCATTCATAATATGGAATTCATAAGGTGCATAATCTGCACTTAATCCAACTACTAACTTTCCATTTTCTTTTATTTGTGATAGCTTGTCTGTAGGTTCATCAGTCTTTTTTCCTCCACAACTGATTAATCCTAAACTCATCACTCCAATTGTAGCTATAGCAAATATCTTTTTTAACATTCCTTTTTTCATATTAAAAATCCCCCTTATTTCTACTGTCCTTTGCGATAGCATAATTATACACC
>NZ_JAWGSV010000324.1:0-2927 GCF_032552055.1 Clostridium sp.
ATATTTATGTAGATGCTATTAAAGGAATAGATAAATATCATATTGATTATATTGCAAAAAAAGTAATTGAACAAAAGGGAGATAGAGTATATACATTTAGCAGAGAAAGAATAAAGTGGCATCAAGATCAAGGACATATAGTAATTGCAATTTCTGGTTCACCATATGAGCTTGTAAGAGAAATGTCTAAAAAATATAATATGGATGACTTTAAGGGAACTATATATAAGTTAGATGGAGATAACAAATATAGTGGTGAAGTTGTACCTATGTGGGATCACGAAAGCAAACTAAAGTCTATAAATGAATTTAAAGAAAAATACAATATAGACTTAAGTAAGAGTTATGCTTATGGAGATACTTCTGGAGATATATCAATGTTTCAATCAGTAGGAATTCCTTATGCAATTAATCCTACTAAGGAATTATTGGATAAGGTTAAGGCTGATAAAGACATAAGAGAAAAGATAAAAGTAATAGTTGAGAGAAAAGATGTTACTTATAGTTTAAATGTAAATTGTATAGAAACTGTATAATAGGATAGACAGTAGTATATTAAGAATATATAATATTTAAGTATGAAATGATTTAAAGAAATTTATAATATATAGCTCAATAAATAATCTACATATTTAGTAATTATGTTATTTCAAGTGAAAAATAGTTTTGAAAAATTACATTAATTGAAAGCATATATAGTTTAAGTTTTATATAAGTTGATTGTGTAATTACCTAACTGAAATATTTTAAATATGAACTAACTTAATGGAATGTAGAAATTTTATTGCAACTTATATACGCATTTCAGATTAGATATTATGTAATTAAGGAGATTTATAATGTTAACTATAAGAGATAAAGCTTTAGAAGAAAAGTTAAAACAGTTAAGGAAAGCAATTGAAATAGTAGGAGGAAACTCTTTATTAAGCAATATAGGAAGTGAAGAAGAGTTAGCAGTCTTTATAATTAACAATGCTCTTTCAGACTTAAGTGAAGGTATAGAGATTCAAGGTAAGAATTATGCTTTAAATAATCTTTTAAAGACAAAAGTCAATTATGAGAAAAACTATATTAAAACGAAAAAAGTTTTTCTTCAAAAAATAACATATAAGATAAATAAATATAATACTTATTTAGATTCTTTAATAAGAAAGTATAAGAAAACTGGAGGTATTGAAGAGTATAGAGCTATAAAGGAAGAAATAGAAGAAAGATATTCTATGGATATAAATAGTTTTATATTATCTGAAATTGAAATCAATGAAGAGATGATAGAGTCATATTATGGTGAGTATCTAAACTCAAAAAAAGAAGACTTTATAAATTCTATTATAAGTAGTTTAATATAAAATCATAAATTTTGCATCTCGGGGGAAAATAGAATAGAAGATAGTCTTTAGGAGGTGCAATTATGAGAAATAAACTGATGAGGAAAATGAAAAGAACCTTTAAAAAATCTAAGGCTAAAAGCAAAGTGCTATTTGAAATAGCTGATGATTTTATGGACATAATTCAAAATGCTAAAATATATAAAAAAATGAAAAAAGGAAAATAAATTTTAAGAAGCTGTATCCTATTAGATACAGCTTCTTATTTTTACAAATAATTCAAGTAAACAATATTCATAGTTTACACTACTAGCTACTACTTGTTATAAATTGCTTAAAAATTATTTTAGTACATTTGTTTAATTTTAAATCCTTCTTGAGTTAAGGTTTCTCGAATCATATCTATATGATGATGACCATTAGTCTCCACAGTTACTTCAAGTAAAACATTTTTTAGTCTATTAACTGCTTTAAATTGATTATGCTCTAGTTGGACAACATTGGCATTAAGTTCTGATAAAATTCTAGATATTTCTTGAAGCTGTCCTGGGACATCTGGAAGTTCTACTGAGAAACAGAATAACCTACCTCTTTCAACTAAACCATCGCTTATTAGTGATGATATAGTAAGCATATCAATATTACCACCACTAATTATTGAAACTACTTTTTTATTATCTAAATCTAATTTTTTTAATGCAGCAAGAGAAGCAGCACCAGAAGCTTCAGCTAATAATTTATGCTTTTCACATAAAATTAAGAAAGCTTCAGCAATTTCTTTATCAGATACAGTAATAACTTCATCTACATATTCTCTAATAATGCTATATGTTAGTTCTCCCGGGGACTTTACAGCTATACCATCAGCTATAGTATTTACTGATTCAAGAGAGTGAAGTTTACCTTCTTTAAAGCTTTTCTCCATAGCATTAGCACCTTCGGATTGTACACCTATAATTTTAATATTGGGATTAATTTCTTTAGCAGCTAAAGATACACCACTTATTAATCCGCCACCACCAATAGGACAAATAATAATATCAATGTTTTCTAAATCTTCAAATATTTCTAAAGCTATTGTTCCTTGTCCATAAATAACATCCATATCGTTGAAAGGATGTATAAAAATAGAGTTATTATCTCTTTCTAAAGACTTTGCTTTTAGGAAAGCGTCATCATAGCAACTACCATGCAAAACTACTTGTCCACCATACTCTTGAGTTGATTGAACCTTTAAATAAGGTGTATTTTTAGGCATTACTATCGTAGAGTTTACCCCTAAAAGATTTGCAGCATAAGCGACACCTTGGGCATGATTCCCAGCTGAAGAACAAACTACGCCCTTACTTTTTTCTTCTTCACTTAAAGATCTTATTTTATTTAATGCACCTCTTATTTTATAAGCTCCCGTAACTTGTAAATTTTCACATTTCATATAAACTGAACAATTATTCAATGAAGAAAAGATATTGCTATAAAGCAATGGAGTCTTATTTATTACGTCTTTTATATTTTCTCTAGTTCTTTTTATTTGATTTAAATGCATAAGTTTCCACCTCTAGTAATAATTATAAGATTAATTATATCATTGCTTAATGT
>NZ_JAWGSV010000325.1:0-2914 GCF_032552055.1 Clostridium sp.
AGGAAACACTCCTTTCCATTCCGAACAGGAAAGTTAAGCTCTACAGCGTCGATGGTACTGCACGGGCGACTGTGTGGGAGAGTAGAACGTTGCCAGGTAGAAAGACTATATCAATTTATTGATATAGTCTTTTTTTTATTTATTTTAATATAAATAAAAACATATAAACTATGTATCCTTCATATTAATAAATGTAAGAGAAATAAATAAGGAGGGATATAATGAGCAAAAAAGAAATAATAGCTATGATTTTAGCTGGTGGACAAGGATCTAGGTTGGGAGTATTAACTAAAGATTTAGCAAAACCAGCTATACCTTTTGGAGGTAAGTATAGAATTATAGATTTTACTTTAAGTAATTGTTCAAATTCAGGAATATATACAGTTGGAGTTTTAACACAATATAAGCCTTTAGAATTAAATTCTCATATAGGTATTGGATCTCCTTGGGACTTGGATAGGAGAGATGGAGGAATTAGTATCCTTCCTCCATATCAAAAGGAAAAGGGTGGAGAATGGTACAAGGGAACTGCAAATGCTATATATCAGAATATAGAATATATAGATAGATATGATCCTAAATATGTTCTTATATTATCAGGAGATCATATATATAAGATGAATTATGAAGAAATGTTAAACTTTCATAAAGCAAAGGAAGCTGAAGCTACAATTGCAGTTATAGAAGTAGATATAGATGAAGCTAGTAGGTTCGGGATAATGAATACAAATAAGGATCTTTCTATATATGAATTTGAAGAAAAGCCTGAAAATCCCAAGAATAATAAAGCTTCTATGGGGGTATATATATTTAATTGGAAGATATTAAGAAAGTTTCTTATGGAAGATGAAAAAGAAGTCAGTTCAAACCATGATTTTGGTAAGAATATAATTCCAAGTATGTTAAAGAAAAAAATAAAATTGTTTGCATATCCCTATAATGGATATTGGAAAGATGTTGGTACAATAAAAAGTTTATGGGAAGCTAATATGGATTTATTAAACTTTAATAATCATTTAAACTTATATGATCATAGTTGGAGAATTTATAGTGAAAATATATCAAGAACAGCTCAATATATAGGGACGAATGGATCTATAAAAGAATCTTTGGTTGTAGAAGGATGCATTATAGAGGGGGATGTAGATCATTCTGTATTGTTTCAAGGAGTTACTATAGGTAAAAATTCTATAATAAAGAATTCAGTAATAATGAATGATGCAGTAATAGAAGATAACGTAATAATTAATAAAGCAATAATAGGAAATAATGCAATAGTATCAAGAAATTGCAATATAGGTAATGGAAAAGATATTACAGTAATAGCGGCTAATGAAACTATAGAATATGGAGAGAGAATGAATCCATTAGAATTGGTATAATATTTGGAGGGTTTAATGAAGGATTGTATAGGAATTATTAATTTAGATGAAAATGAAGAAAAATTAAAAAGTTTAATAAACAATAACACGATATCATCAATGCCTATTGCAGGGAGATATAGAATAATTGATTTTGTATTATCAAATCTAACTAATTCAGGAGTAGAATGTATAGGATTATTTGCGAAGAAAAAATCATATTCTCTTATAAATCACTTGAGCAATGGTAGGCCTTGGGATCTTCATAGAAAGAAACATGGATTAAGAATATTTAATTATAGTGAGTATGATCCAGTTTATGATGATATTCATAGCTTTATGGAAAATATTGATTTTATTAAGAATAGTGATAAAGAATATATAATAATGGCACCATCATATATGGTTTGTAATATTGATTACCAAGATGTTATAAATTATCATAGGGAATCAGATAATGATATAACTATTATTTATAAGAAGGACATAAATATAGAAAATAAATATGAAGATTGCCAAACTATAGAATTTAATCCTGAAGGGAAAATAGAAAATATAGAAGTAATATCAAATAAAAGTAATAACGTAAATTTAAATATGGAAATGTATATAATGAGAACTTCTTTATTTATAAATATGGTAAGAGATAGCCTAACTACTGGACTTTATAAAAAAATTAATGATTATATAATAAGTAATACAAGAAAACTAAATATGGGAGCATATGAATTTACGGGATATTTAGCTTGCATAAATTCAATAGACACATATTTTAATGCCAATAAGAAAATATTAAATTTAGAAATAAGTAAAGAATTATTTTATAATAGACCTATATATACAAATCAAAAAGATGAGCCTCCAACATACTATTCTAAAGATAGTAAAGTAGAAAACTCTATGATTGCTAATGGTTCATATATAGAGGGGAAGGTAGAGAATAGTATTATAGGAAGAGAAGTAATAATAAAAAAAGGGGCAGTAATAATTAATAGTATAGTTATGGATAATTGTGTAGTAGATAAATTTTCACTTATAAACAATGTAATAGTAAATTCAGGAGTATCATTTAAAGAAGAATCTGTAATTGAAGGATTTATTGAAAAACCTAAAATAATATAAAATAAAGAGTATCTAAATAATAGATACTCTTTATATTTTTTCTTTATAAGAAAAAATATATTTACAAAATAGGCTAACTTTCTAGTTAATAGGAGATTATTAATAACAACTCATCCACACGTATCAATAGTAGAAAAATTAAGGAATATATACATATTTTAAATTATTTAAGGTAAAATAAGAATAATGGGAGAAATATTAAATACTAAGAAATAATTTACGTGATAATATCTTTTATGTTCTCGGAAACAACTTAGAAAATAACTTGAAAAACAAGTTAGAAAAAAATAAAAAAAGTTGTTGACAAATTATCTTATAAGTAGTAAGATAATGAAGTCGCTTGAGGGCGACAGAGAAAATGGTCTTTGAAAATTGAACAGAATAAAGTTAAGTAAAATAAACCAGCAATTCTTTTAAGTCTTAAAATTAAG
>NZ_JAWGSV010000326.1:0-2903 GCF_032552055.1 Clostridium sp.
TTACTGCTATATCCATTAAAGTCTCATCTCTATTTGTTTCCCCATAAACAAAATCTCTAGATTTAAGATATGCATTGTAAGATTTAATTAAAGGCTTTGTATATAAACCTTCTTCTATATCTACAGCTTCAATAGCTGTAGAAAATGTAGTGTGTCTACAGTGATCTGACCAATATGTGTCAATAACTTTAATTTCTGTTATACTAGGATCTCTCTTTTCCCCATTAAAGTAATCCCTAATCATTTTTATATCTTCGAAGCTCATAGCAAGCCCCATTTCACTATGTAGCTCTTTTAATTCATCATCATTTTTACTTATAAATCCATTTAATATTTTTACATCCTTTGGCTCTGGAAGTTTTGAAGATAATTCTAAGTTATCAATTTCAACTTCCCTTGAATCAACTTGATTTATATAGTAATTTTTAATTTTTAGAACTTCATCTTTAGATAAATTCCCCTTTAAAACTATTATCTTTGTCCATTTAACTTCTATTTTTTCTTCTGAAGTTAAAATTTGAAAACATTCTGAAGCTGAATCTGCTCTTTGATCATATTGTCCTGGTAGAAACTCAACTGCAAAAGCCCTTTCCCCATCTTCTAGTTCAAATTTATTTTCATATAAATTATCTACTGTTCTTTCTGAAAATATTGTGTAAAGTGCTTTCTTATAATCTTCTTCTTTAATTTCCCCTAAGGTATATTTATTAACCAACCTTACTGATTCTAAAGAATTAATGCCCAAGTTACTTTTAAAATCTTCAAGTAAGCTTTTACCTTCAACGTCATAATCCTTCTTCTTTTCTACAAAAATACATCTCACCTTCAACCTTCATACCTCCAAAGTTAAGTAGTTCTAATATAAACGAACATTTTCTTTAAATTAATATTTATATTTCGTCATTACAATTTAAGGTTATCATTCCAATATATAAATGTCAACTTTATCCTTGTAATTTTATTATATAATTCGTTATATAACGAACTTTAAAGAAATATATGTTTGATAATTTTCGTATTTATAAAAGCATATATTTTCAACTTTAAAATAAAATTTAGTAATAAAAAAAGATCAATTCCCATAGAAATTGATCTTTAACATAAAATAATTCATTTTTAATTTAAAATTAAAAAAGAGGCTATAAGCCTCTTTATTATTATCTTCTATTGTTTTGTGCTTTTCTTGCTCTTCTGCAATCTCCGCATCTTACTGGTTCGTTATCGAATCCTTTTTCTTTGTAGAATTCTTGTTCTCCTACTGTGAATACGAATTCGCTTCCGCAATCTTTACATATTATTTTCTTATCTTCCATTTTTAACCCTCCATTTTAAAGACTATAGTAATTTAATCTCTATAACGGAGAATATCATTATCTATCAGATCTTTAAACTTATATTTTTTAGTCTCAAAGACTACTTTCTTATAATAACATAATTTATTCTAAAAAGCTAGTAAATTTATAAAATAAATTATTAATTAATTCACCGGCAGCATAAGCCACCGGCAAAGAAACCTACGTAACCCTTTCGGGTCATTCTTATTATTATCATTTAATTAAAAACATATACTTTATATACTAAAAAAATAGAAATATTTATCAGTTCCATTAAATATACACTAATTAGTGATCACTAATTATATTTCTTCTCTCCAATAACTTTTCATATAATTCCTTTGAATTACTGCCCCTTGAGTTCATTTCAACTTCTATCTCATCTACTACATCCTTAAGTTCATTTATAAATCTATCTGTACTTTCACTATTATAATCATCATTATCAAAGATAGTATCATTAATACTTAATCTTATCATATCAATAGCTTCTTCTAAATCCTTTTTATAATCTTTGTATTCTTCTATATTTCTTTTACTTCGGGATCCTTCATATGGTAAATAGATACTATCACCTTTCTCCTCTTTTACATTGTAAATTAATAGATTATAATTATCTGGCTTCCCTAATAGATAGTATTCTAGATTTCCATTCTTATAAAAGTTACCGGTAGAGTTTGAGTGTTGACTAAATAGAACTTTTGAAGTATCAATTATATCCGTTATAGCTTGAGAATGAAAAGCTATATTATTAGGTCTTGAATATTGAACAATATCCCCTTCATATATGCTCTTGCTTATTTCTTCAAAATTATCAATTGCATCCTTAACAGTGTACTCCCTATACTTGTAAACCCTCTTATGCACCTTACCAAAATGTTGATTAAATGGATTAGCTCCTGTCCAAGTAGAAGTTCTATTAGGTATATTCTGTGAGTAGTAAAACCAAGAACTTATATCTGTGGCATTCTTCTTACTTCCCCAGAACTCCATTCCACCTGCTCTTAAAACTTGAGATACAAAATTGGTACAGTCTCCCCCCTCATTAATATAATTATAATAGCTAGTATTAGAGCCTTCTGCCCATTTTAGAGCATATTCTCTAGCAGCTTTTCTATTATAATTATTATTTTTAACTTCTGCTAATACCACTCTTATATTTATCTTCATTGTAAATATTTCTAAAATTAATATCATAATTATAAAAACTCTTTTACTTGTATTCATACTCTTCATATATCTTATCTCTCCAGATGTTTTATTCTATTATATCTTTTGAAATAAAATTAATTTTATTACACAATTATCAAAATAAAGCATTATAAATACACATATTAAAGTAGATACTTCAATCGATACCCTTGCAAGATTTGTTTCTTTGATTAAATCTCTAGGTATAATTTAAAATTCACCTTGTACTATTCTTTTAGAAACTCTGGTTCCTATTATAATTTCAGAAATTAAATACCCAATAGTAGGAGCTAAAAAGAAAACTATAATACTATTAAAATTATTTTTCATCACCTCAAATCTAGAAAGAAAAATTGCAATAAACACTGATAAATATTC
>NZ_JAWGSV010000327.1:0-2892 GCF_032552055.1 Clostridium sp.
ATATATAACAATCTCCTTTCATCTATATTTTAACTTAATAATACTTTTCCATTTTGTTTTATAAGATATACATAAAAAAGTAGAGTATTTGTAATTACTACAAACACTCTACTAAAAAGTTAAGCTAATAAACTTCTATCACTTAGATCATCATTTATATTAGCATCTTTAAATAAATTCATTAATTTTTCTGTGGTTAACTGAGATTTTTCATCTCCCTTAACATCTATTAATATTTCTCCTCTATGCATCATTATTAATCTATTTCCAGTTTTTATAGCCTGTTTTAAATTATGTGTAACCATCATAGTAGTAATATTAGTTTCCATTAATATCTTTTTAGTTATCTCCATAATCTTCATAGAAGTTTTAGGATCTAAAGCTGCTGTATGCTCATCTAATAATAAAATCTTAGGTTTTGACATCACAGCCATTAACATAGTTAAAGCTTGTCTCTGTCCTCCTGATAAAAGGTTAACCTTATTATATAGCTTATCTTCTAATCCAAGGTCAAGTTCCTTTAATAACTCCTGATAATATGAAATTCTTTTTTTATTAATTCCTAAAGTTAGCCCATATCTTTTTCCTTTATTATCAGCTAATGCTAGATTCTCTAAAATAGTCATATTAGGAGCAACTCCTAAAGAAGGGTTTTGAAAAACTCTGCCTATAAATTTGGACCTCTTAAATTCATCTGATTTAGACATATCAATCCCATCTAATTCTATATAACCTTCATCACTTTGAATATTACCAGAAATAATATTTAAAAGTGTTGACTTCCCTGCCCCATTAGATCCAATAATGGATATAAAATCTCCTTCATCTACTTCAAGATTAAAATTTGAAAAAACTTTATTTTCATTTATTGTATTTTCATTAAAGACCTTGTGCAACGCTTGAATCTTTAGCATCTAAATCACCGCCTTCTTTTTCTACAATACTATTAGTATATTTCTTTTTACTCTTGAACTTAAATACATTAGAGTTTAAGCTTAATGCAACAATAACAATAATAGCTGTCATTAACTTTAGATAATTCGGATCTAAACCAAGCTTTAATACTATAGCTATAGCTAATTTATAAATAATAGCACCTGCTATAGATAAGGTAGTGGCTTTTACAAATGTAAGCTTCTTAAATATAGAAGTTCCAATTATAACTGCTGCAAGTCCCATTACTACCACTCCAGTTCCCATACCAGCATCAGCAAAACCTTGATATTGGGCCGTTAATGCTCCACTTAAAGCAACAAGTCCATTACTTATCATAAGACCTAATATCTTTATTGAGTTCTTATTTACTCCTAAAGATGTAACAAGTTGTTCATTATCTCCTACTGCAATTAATAAGCTTCCAAGCTTTGTTTTTAAGAATAAGTCAAAAGCCACCTTAATTACAATAACTATTCCTATTATTATTAATATCTTAGAATTAATCCCAAATACACTTTTAGTACTAAATAAAGGTATATTAGATTTGCCCATAATCATTAAATTAATTGAATATAAGCCAATCATAACTAATATTCCAGACATTAAATTTGTTATTTTCAGCTTAACATTTAAAAAAGCTGTAGTAAGTCCTGCCAAAGCACCACCTATAGTTGCTATTATTACTGCAAGCCATGGATTTACATCCTTAACTAAAAGTGCTGCACAAATAGCTGCCCCTAAAGGATAAGTCCCATCAACAGATAAATCAGGAAAATCTAATATCTTATAAGTTATATAGACTCCTACTGCTACAATTCCAAATAAAAAGCCTTGTTCTAATACGTTTATAATTAAATCCACTAGTTAACGCCCCCAGTTACCTTAGTAGCACTTTCTTCTATATCACTTGGAACTGTAATGTTTAATTTTTTAGCTACATCAGTATTAATAGTAATACTCATATCACTTAATGTTGTAATTTCAATTTCTTCCGGCTTCTTTCCTTCAAAAATCTCTACAGCCTTATAAGCAGTTTCTTTTCCTAAGCTAAAGTAATCAATACCTATTGAACATAATCCACCTTTTGAAACTACTGCTTCCTCAGCCCCTAAAATAGGAATATTATTCTTAACAGCTATTTGCCCAACTAAATCATAAGCAGAAGCTACTGTATTATCAGTAGGTGTATATAAGGCATCTATATCTTTAATAACTGCTGATAAGTTTTGATTTATTTCATTTACGTTAGTAATACCTATTTCTTTAACAGTTAAATTTAATTTACTTGCTTCAGCCTTCAAAGTATTTACTTGAACTAAAGAATTTGCTTCTGAAGTATTGTATATTACTCCTAAGTTTTTAGTATCAGGTTTTAACTTAAGCAATAAATCTAATTGCTTATCTACAGGTACCATATCTGATACTCCTGTTAAATTAGTACCTGAACTCTTCCAGTCCTTTGCAATTTCTGCCTCCACAGGATCTGTAACCGCTGTAAATACTGTTGGAATTTCCTTAGTTGCATTATATACAGCTTGAGCTGAAGTAGTTGCTATAGCCAGTATTAAATCCTTTTTATCAGAAGTAAATTTTTGAGCTATAGTTTGAGCTGTAGGGTTGTCCCCTTGAGCATTTTGGTAATCAATCTCAATATTCTTTCCTTCTTCATAGCCCTTTTCTTTAAGACCTTCAATAAATCCTTCTCTCGCAGAATCTAAAGCCGGGTGTTGTACTAATTGACTAATTCCAATCTTATAAACCTTATCTTCATTAGATGTCTTAGAATCAGTACTTTTACATCCAACAAAAACACTTGCAGCAAGCATACATGCTATACCTAATGCTATTTTTCTCTTTCCTACCATGTTAACCATCCTCCTAAATATAACATTATAAATGACTATAAAATCTTCAATCCTACAATCCTTCATTTTTTACCTATTAATAATATTAAAC
>NZ_JAWGSV010000328.1:0-2816 GCF_032552055.1 Clostridium sp.
TATCAATAAATATACTGTCTCCTTCTAATACCTTTAATATATCTATTATAGGCAAATCTTTGGGTTCTTTCCCTAGTATATATCCACCTTGGGCTCCTTTTCTTCCAAGAATAATTCCAGCCTTTCTAAGCAAAGAAAATATTTGTTCTAAATATCTTTCTGAAATACTTTGTCTTTCTGAAATTGCTTTTATGCTTACATTTTCTGATTCCATATTAATTGCTAAGTCAATTAAAGCTCTTAATCCATATCTTCCCTTAGTTGAAATCTTCACTTTATCACCTTTTTCTTCATTATTCTATATCTTAATAATAAAAGTCACTACTATAAATAGCAATGACTTTGTTTAAATTATTTATATAAATCAGTAGATAAATATCTTTCTCCAGTGTCTGGTAAGATTACAACGATATTTTTTCCTTTATTTTCTTCTCTTTGTGCTAATTTTGTTGCTGCAACTATTGCTGCACCAGAAGATATTCCTACTAATAGTCCTTCTGTTCTAGCTAAGTCCTTTGATGCCTTAAAAGCTTCCTCGTTGTCTACTGCTATAATTTCGTCAATAATTGAAACATTTAAATTCTTAGGAATAAATCCAGCCCCAATTCCTTGAATCTTATGAGGACCTGGCTTTCCTCCAGCTATAACTGGTGAATTTGTTGGTTCTACTGCTATTATCTTAACATTTGGATTCTTTTCTTTTAAAACTTCACCTACTCCAGTAAGTGTACCACCAGTTCCTACTCCTGATACAAAGAAATCAACTTTTCCATCTGTATCTGACCAAATTTCTTCTGCAGTAGTTACTCTGTGAATTTCTGGATTAGCTGGGTTTTCAAATTGTTGTAGTATAATTGAATTTTCAGTTGAATCCTTTATTTCATTTGCCTTAGCTATTGCACCCTTCATACCTTCTGATCCAGGTGTTAAAACTAATTCAGCTCCAAGAGCTTTTAAAAGATTTCTTCTTTCTAAACTCATTGTTTCTGGCATTGTTAAAATTAACTTGTACCCTTTTGCTGCAGCTATATAAGCTAATGCAATACCTGTATTACCACTAGTTGGTTCTATAATTACTGAATCCTTCTTTAGTAATCCCTTCTTTTCTGCATCATCTATCATACCAAATCCAATTCTATCTTTAACACTACCACCTGGATTAAAGTATTCAAGTTTTGCTATTACTGTACCTACCACTCCGTTTTCTTTATTATAGTTTGATAATTCTAATAGTGGTGTTTTTCCTATTAAATCCACTAAACTTTTTGCTATTGCCATATTAACCTCTCCTCTTTTCCTACTATTCCGATATGTTTTTCTTTTAATTATATATTACTCTATTTTACTTAATTTGTGAATACCTTTTTTGAATATTTTAGAAAAAAAAAGTTTGTATCAAATTTTGATACAAACCCCTATAGTCATTTAAAATTATCTTATGTGAAAAAACAAATATTCAATTCTTCTATTAAACTATTAATATTTTAGGTTAAATTTATAATTTCTGAAGCCACTGGTTCGCCTTTTAAATATATACAATTAGTTTTCACTCTAGTTATCTCACTAACATCATGGCTAATTATAATAGTAGTTTTTTCTTTTTCCTTTAAATATGAATAAATAAAATCAATAATTTTATTTTTATTTTCTTTATCCAATCCTTTAAAAGGCTCATCCATAATAAATATATTCCCATCATATAATAATGCTCTAGCAATACTTACACGTTGCCTCATACCTCCACTTAATTCATGTGGATATAAATTTTCACAGTTATTTAAGTTCAATTCTTTTAATATATATCTAATTTTTATTTCTTTTTCCTTATTAGTACACTTCTTGTTTAGTACTAATTCTAAATTTTCATAAACATTCTTCCAAGGTAAAAGCCTCGGTTCTTGGAATACAACACTAATATCTTCATCTTTCATTAAAAGCTTATCCATAATATATTTTATAAGTGTTGTTTTTCCAACTCCAGACTCTCCCATAATAAAGTTTATATCTTTTTCTTTAATATCAATAGAGAAGTCTTTATATAGTATTCTATCTCCAAAAGAAATATTAATATTCTTATACTTAATCAATTAAATATCTCCCACCTTTTAAAGACTTTTTAATTATAAAAAGAATTACCTTATCTGAAATATAAGATAACAAAGCAACAATAATTATCCAAGCGAAAATCCCCGGAGTATTAAAGTTAATCTTTGCTCCTTGTATTGCTGTTCCTATCCCATACTTTGGTTGTCCAAATACTTCTCCTGCAACAACGATCTTAAAAGCTAGTGAAAAAGTAGAGGTAGCAATTTGAGATATATTAATAAAAACAGATTGCATATAAAAATTTTTAAGTTTCTCTTTAAATGTTATCTTATAAATATCTAACATCTCTACTAACTGCTCATTGCTATTTAAGATGGAATTTATAGTTGTTTCATACAAAATAGGAAATGATATAACTATCCCTATTAAATAAGGTGAAGAGTTTTTGTTTAGCCATATTAATGCAATTAAAATAAAAGCAATGTTTGGAATTGATTTAATAATTAAATTAATAGGATAAAAAAAGTTGTAAATGTATTTATTAAAGCTTGATAACACACCCAATAATATTGCAATTATAGATGCAACTAAAAAACTAATTATTGCCCTAAACAATGAATATCCAATATCTAATAAAAAACTCTTGTCTCTAAATATTGTTATAATTTCATTTACTACTTCGTTAACCTTTGGTAAATAAATTGAATTATCAATAATATTAGAAATAATTATCCAAATAATACTTAATAAAATAATAGAAATAAATATAA
>NZ_JAWGSV010000329.1:0-2815 GCF_032552055.1 Clostridium sp.
ATATTAAGCCGTGGAGTAAGTTTTCATTTAAGCTTAAAAAGTAAGATTATTTAGTGTAAAAAAGATCTAGCATTTGCTGGATCTTTTTTATTTATAAATAGTTTAGTAATAATCTTAATAATATTATAATAAAACTTTAATAAAACAATAAATTACAAGAACAAACAAAAGTAAGTAATAACTAACTAAGAAATCCTTTATAAGGATAGGTTTATTAATATTAAAACAAAATATGCTCTGAAGGTTGAGTTTTAGTTTAAGTTATAATATAGCTATTTCGATAATATGAATATGCATTAACTTCCAATAAACTTCCAATGAAGTTGAAGAGAAAAATAGGTTTATACAAGAATTAGTAGATATAAAACTTGATTACACAAATGAATTGAATTGCAATTCTGTGTAACGTAATTACACAGATGGATACGGAAGAGTGTGTAAAGGGTTAAAGTCCCAGGACCTAGTAAAACAGAAGGTTTAGAGGAGAAAACTCCTTTTGAAAAAGTTGGCATGCAAATTGCTTTATATATAGACAAGAAAACAAAATACATTAGCACTAAAAAGTAGACAAGTTAATGTAAAGGGTTTTAAATTTAATAAAGTTATTAACTGATTGACTCTATATAATGAAATTATTAGTACAAATATTTGAGGGGAAATCAGTCAATATAAAAACACAATTTTAAGGGGGAATTTTTCATGCAAAAATTTATGGACTGGATGGAACGTTATATTGTTCCTGTAGCATCTAAGATTGGTGCTCAAAGACACTTAGTTGCTATTCGTGATGGTTTTGCAACTATAATGCCACTTATGATCGTTGGATCTTTTGGATTATTAATCCATAACTTCCCAGTTGATTCAGTTAAAGCTATGTTCGTAGAAGGTGGAGCTTTACACTGGTTAGATGTTATAGCTCTTAATATTTATGCTGGATCAATGTTCTTAATGGGATTATTTGCTGCAATATCTATAGGATATGCATTAGGTAAATCTTATGACGTTGACGGTTTTTCAACTGGATTAGTTACTATGGCTTCAAGTTTAATATTAACTAATATGATGGCATACAAAGCTCCAGTTACTTGGGGTGGATTTGACCTAGGTACAGTAGGGTGGGAACCTGGTATCTTCGCAAAATGGTTAGGTTCTGCAGGACTTGTAACTATTCTTATTACAACATTAATTACTGGTACAATATTTGCTAAATTAGTTAAGAGTGGTAAATTAAACATTACTTTACCTGAGGGAGTACCTCCAGCAGTTGCTAGATCATTCTCAGCATTATTACCAACAGCAGTTGTTTTAGTTTTAGTAGGTATAGTATTTGCTATATTTGAAGCGTTTGGATATGCCGATGTTTACTTACATGTATATAACGGAATTTCTAAACCTTTAATGGTATTCTCTAACTCATTACCAGTATTACTATTCATAATATTATTACAACAAGTATTATGGTTCTTTGGATTACATGGTTCAAATATTTTAGCACCAGTTATTAATGGTATATTCTTAGCATTAACTGCTGAAAATATGGCAGCTATAGCGGCTGGTAACACTGAAGGAATCAATATTATCAACAGCCAATTCTTAGATTCATATGTTAACCTTGGCGGATCTGGATTAACTGCAGCTTTAGTTATTGTTATGATGGTTAAATCTAAATCACAAATTAACAAACAAATTAGAAATGTTGCTGGTGGTCCTGCATTCTTCAATATTAACGAACCATTAATATTCGGTTTACCAATAGTGTTAAATCCAATTTACATTATTCCATTTATTGCTGCACCAATTATATCTGCATGTATAGCTTACTTTGCAAGCGTAGCTGGTTTCGTAGCCCCAGCATCAGCAGTAGTTCCATGGACTTGTCCTCCAATCATCTCTGCATGGTTAGCAACTGGACAATGGCAAGGTGCTGCAGTAGCATTAGTTAACATTGTAATTTCAGCTTTAATTTACTTCCCATTCGTAGCATATGCTGATAAGAAGAACTTAGAATTAGAACAAGCTGAAGCATAATAAAGCCCTATAAATAATATTAAAATAAAATAAATGTAAGAAGGATAGTTTCAAACTATCCTTTTTGCACAAAGTTTAGGAGTTGGTAAAATGAAGGAATTTTTATATAAATTTACACATCTATTTAGTTATTCAACAGAAGATAAATCAGATGAGGCTGTTAAAAAAAGAAAATCCCAAGCGATTACTAATATTTGTGCTATAATTAGCATATTATTATTATTATATTTAATAAATGGAGCAATTTAATAAATAAGGCTATTGCATAATTAATTTGCAATAGCCTTAAAACTATATTTTCCAATGTTCTTTAAATTTCAAAACTTCATTAAAGTTTTTAGTTGTGATTTGTTGAGTTAATACAATTTCATCTTCAATATCACTAATCTTTCTTGCTAAGGATTGATCTAAAGTCTTTAAATCATCTTCAAGTTGATCTATGTTACTAAATTTGCTAGAAATTATATTAAGTGCTCTTGTCACATCTTTTCTAAATTTTTCTTGCTCATCTTTCATTGATTTAACTTCACTTTGCAATATATTTAAATTATGTGTATTACTTAAGATTATATTTTTCATTTGGCTTAATATTTTAGGTAATTGTTTTAATACTTCATTAGTTTCATAAAGAGTTAAATAAGTACTATCTTCACTAGATTTTACATTATTATATGAATTAAATCTTTCATCTTCCAAGATAATCACCTCTATATAATATATGAAATATAAGATATTGGTGTCTAAAAAAGATAAATTATAACATAATATTATTTTAACCATAGTATTA
>NZ_JAWGSV010000330.1:0-2803 GCF_032552055.1 Clostridium sp.
TACTATTACTACCATTACTGTAAATGTGTAAATAAATGAAATTGCAGTTATGCTATATTTTGCAAGTTTCTTAAAGACTATTTGTGTAAATGCAAAAATTAATATTCCTATTACAGCCATAAATATAAAATGCAGTTGCTTGTCATTAAGTGGGTACCCAGCAATTCCTACTATGTCCAATACTTTGTCATGTAAATCATTTATAAAACTAGCTATTAATTTTAATAATTCTACCATAATAAACCACCCCACAATTATTTATGAGTTATTATATCATTAAATCATTATTATTGCTAATTTATGATATAATATAGACTTATAGGATAATGTAATGGTGCTGTCGCACAATGAAAAATTATTTTGGGCTGTTTGTGGGACACATACATTAAAGAAAGAAAGGACATTTTATATGGGAAAAATATTAGTACTAGCAGAGAAACCTTCTGTTGGTAGAGATTTAGCAAAAGTTTTAAAAGCTAACAATAATAAGGGAGCTTATATTGAAGGAAATAAATATGTAGTAACTTGGGCTCTTGGTCATTTAGTTGGACTGCAAGATCCAGAAGGTTACGATGAAAAATACAAAACTTGGAGTATGGAAACACTTCCAATGTTACCTAAGTATATGAAATTAACAGTCTTAAAAAAGACATCAAAGCAATTTTATGAAGTTAAGAAGCTTTTAAATAGAAATGATATAGATGAAATAGTTATTGCAACTGATGCAGGAAGAGAAGGAGAGTTAGTTGCAAGATGGATTATAGAAAAGGCTGGAGTTAAAAAGCCTATAAAAAGACTTTGGATATCTTCACAAACAGATAAAGCAATTTTAGATGGATTTAAGAATTTAAAACCTGGAAGTGAATATGAAAATTTATATAAAGCAGCTGTATGTAGAGCAGAAGCAGACTGGATAGTTGGACTTAATGCAACTAGAGCCTTAACTTGTAAACATAATGCTCAATTATCAGCAGGAAGAGTTCAATCTCCTACTTTAGCTATGATAGTAAGTAGAGAAGAGGAAATTAAAAACTTCATTCCAAAGGATTATTATACAATATCAGCTAAGGCAAATAGCTTTTCTTTAACTTATGTTAATAAAGATAATAATGGAAGAATATTTAATGAAGATGCTGCAAATAGCATAGTAAATAAAACAAGGGGTAAGGATGGAGAAGTAGTTTCAATTACAGAAACACCTAAAAAGAAATTTGCTCCAGCTCTTTATGATTTAACTGAACTTCAAAGAGATGCAAATAGAATATGGGGATATTCAGCAAAACAAACTCTTTCAATAATGCAAAGACTTTATGAAAATCATAAGGTATTAACATATCCTAGAACTGATTCGAGATATATTTCTAGAGATATTGTAGGAACTTTAGAAGAAAGATTAAAGGCTATTTCAGTAGGTCAATATAGAAGTATTGCAAGTGAAATACTAAGGGGAAGAATAAATGCTCATAAGGGTTTTGTAGATGATAGTAAGGTAAGTGATCACCATGCTATAATTCCAACTGAACAAAAACCTAATACAGTAAACTTTAGCAGTGAAGAAAGAAATATCTATGATTTAGTAGTTAAGAGATTCTTAAGTGTAATGTTACCTCCTTTTGAATATATACAAACAAATATTGTTGCTAAAATAGGGGGAGAAAGTTTTATTGCTAAGGGTCAAGTAATAAAATCAAAGGGGTGGAAAGTAGTTTACAGTAAGGAAGATATAGAAGATTCATCGAAGGAAGATGATATTAAAGAGCAAGTCTTACCTAAGTTAAATAAGGGAGATAAAATAAAAATAAACTCTATTAACTTGAATAAGGGTCAAACTAAGCCACCAGCTAGATTTAATGAAGGAACTTTACTATCAGCTATGGAAAATCCTCAAAAGTACGTAAATGTTAATAAAGAAGCTGCTAAAACATTAAATGAAACTGGAGGACTTGGAACTGTTGCTACTAGAGCTGATATAATAGAAAAATTATTTAACTCTTTTGTTATAGAGAAAAAAGGAAAAGAAATAGTTCCAACTTCAAAAGGTAAACAATTAATAGAATTAGTTCCAAATGAACTTAAGTCACCTTTATTAACAGCAAAATGGGAAAGTAGATTAGATGCTATTAGTAAAGGAAAAGAGAGTGATAGTAGTTTTATTAAAGAAATGAAAAATTATTCTATTGCCTTAATAGAATCAATTAAGGGAGATAATAGTAAATTTATTCATGACAATAAAACAGGTAAAAAGTGCCCTAACTGCGGAAAATATCTTTTAGAGGTAAAAGGTAAAAATGGGGTTGTGAATGTATGCCAAGATAGAGAATGTGGATATAAGGAAAATGTTAGTAGAACTACTAATGCAAGATGTCCAGAATTTGTAAGAAAGATTATGGCATAAAATAAATTGACAATAAATAAGATAAGATGGTATTATTTAACTATAACTATTTGTTATAGCTTTTTTTATTTAATAAAATTAAAAGTATTGAAGTGATTTGATAATTTAATAGGTGAATTTAAATTAGTAATATTTATATTATTAATCAGTAGGAAAATAAGAGATAAATTTATATTTATCCAATTATGAAATGTATATCAAAATAAACTGAGACCACATCAGTTTATTTTGATATACATTTTTTTATTTTAGGGGGATTACTATGAAATTTGATAGTGAAAAAATTGTTTATTTTAATAAGAATAGAACGGATGAAAAAAATATAGAAATACATAATTATTTATTTAAGGTTACTCCGATTATTGAAAAAGAAAAAAATAAAAAAGATAAATCAATTATATATAAGAG
>NZ_JAWGSV010000331.1:0-2802 GCF_032552055.1 Clostridium sp.
AATAAGTAGTTTGTAAAACTATATGGAGGATATGATGGATAAAAATGAATTAATAGAAAAATTTAAAGAACTGAACTTACAAAATCAATTAGCTTTAGATGAAATACCAGAATTAGATTTATATATGGATCAAGTTACTCAATTGTTTGATAGCAAATTTAATGAATGTAAAAGAACGGAGGATGATAAGGCATTAACTAAGACTATGGTAAATAATTATGCCAAGGGAAAATTACTAATGTCAATAAAAAATAAAAAGTATAGTAAAGAGCATTTAATCTTGATGAGTCTTATATATAACTTAAAGGGCGGATTATCAATTAGTGATATAAAAAGTTCATTAGATAAAATAGTTAAAACCTTTGAAGATGGTGAAGAATATCCAATAAGAGATTTATATAGTCTATATTTAAAACAACATAATGAAGATTTACAAGATGTTGAAAAAACTATAGTGGAAAAGTCCAATAATATAGAAAATATGATGTTAAATGAGAAGTCAGATGAAGATAATGAGTTCCAAAGAAATTTTCTTTTACTATGTTCATTTATAAATATGAGCAATATGTATAGAAAAATGGGAGAAAAGTTAATAGACGAATATTTTAGTAAATTTTAAGGAGTAGATAAATGAAGAATTCTATTTATTTAAATGATGAATTAAAAAGAATAGATGGAAGAGGATATAAGACATATAAGGATTTACAAGATAAATATGATTTTAATGATTACATTTTAAGCATTGATCATGTTCAAGGAGATCCCTTTGCATCGCCTTCAAGATTAAGAGTTATTATAAATAAAAGTAAAGCTAAATTTCCAGAAGAACTACTTAATGAAGAATATAAGAAAGTAGCTGTTTCTGATTTCTTAACTAGATTATTTTATACTAATATTAATAATTTTAGCGAAAAGATTTTTGGATCTGGAAAAAGTGGTTTAATGTCAATAAGTAGATGCACTCAAGAGATATTAGAAAGAACTTCAATAGTTATTAATAAAGATAATATAGAAGCAAGGTTTTATGTTGGGTTTCCAGCTAAGGGAAGGACAGTATTAGCTAAGGAATTAGAAAAAATCTTATTCAATGTTATTCCTAATATAGTTACCAATACATTAGTATATGAAAATATTAATAAAGCTAAGTTAATAAATAGAATTAAATTAGTTGAGGACCAGGAATATATAAGATCAAAACTTAAGGAAAAGGATTTAATTGCCTTTATAGCAAATGGATCAATACTTCCAAGGGAAAGTGGAGTATCACAAAGACCATTAATAGATTCAATACCTTTTAAGTCACCTAAAACCTTAGAAGTTGATTTTCACTTACCTAATAGGGGATTAGTTAAAGGAATGGGAATTAAAAATGGTATAACAGTAATAGTTGGTGGAGGATATCATGGAAAGTCTACACTTTTAAATGCATTAGAACTTGGAGTCTATAATCATATTGAAGGTGATGGTAGGGAACTAGTTATTACTGATGATTCAGCTATGAAAGTAAGAGCAGAAGATGGAAGAAGTATTAAAAATACAGATATATCATTATTTATAGATAATCTTCCTAATGGAAAAGAGACTGTAAGCTTTACTACTGAAAATGCTAGTGGAAGTACATCACAAGCAGCTAATAT
The DNA here is from genome assembly GCF_032552055.1 of Clostridium sp. GTDB lineage: Bacteria > Bacillota > Clostridia > Clostridiales > Clostridiaceae > Clostridium. Next base: position 1,638 of record NZ_JAWGSV010000331.1, read on the forward strand.
AATAGAAGCTATTGAATCTAAATCAAAAGTTTTATTAATTGATGAAGATACATCAGCAACTAATTTTATGATTAGAGATGATTTAATGCAAAAATTAGTATCTAAAGAAAAAGAACCAATAACTCCATTTATAGAAATTGTTAAACCTCTATATAATCAAAAAGATGTTTCAACTATCTTAGTTATAGGTAGCTCCGGAGATTACTTTGATGTAGCAGACTATGTTATCCAAATGGATAATTATGAAGTTAAAGATGTTACAATGGAAGCAAAGTCCCTTATGAGAGGTGAAATAAATAAGAGAATTAAAGAAAAGAATATACTAATAGATATAAATCTTGATAGAAAACTTCAAAAGGGAACGATAGAAAGTACATATAAGGGTGTAAAGATCAAAACTATGGGAGTAAGTAGCATCAATATAAATAATGAAAATATTGACTTAAGGGCAGTTGAGCAAATAGTAGATAATGAACAGTTAAATGCTATAGGATCAATTATGAAGTGGATAGAAGATAATATGATGATTAAAAACTTATCCTTAGAAGGATCCGTAAATAAAGCATATGAGGAAATAACTAAAAAAGGATTAATTTCTATAGATAAAACTAAGGGTGGAAATGGAAGTATGTCATTACCTAGAAAGCAAGAAATTATGGCAACTTACAATAGATATAGAAATTTAAAAATTAATTTAAAAAGAATATAACAGATATAAATTCCTTATGAATTATCATATTATAGAGCTATTAAAAAATAAGTTACTATAATATGATAATTCATTCTTTTTACATAAAATCCAATTCTTCAGCTATTTCCTCATTAACATAGAGATTTTGTCTTATAGGCTTTCCATTAATATATTTCCACATTTTAATCTTTTTTTGAGTAACTTTATAGATAACTTGACCATCAAGGAGCCCATAAGCATTGAAGGAACTTAAATGTACTGATTTATAAAGTTCCATTAATTCTTTATTCTTCTAATCCTTCCAATCTCCAATTTCTTCAGCTACACCTTCAATAGATATGTTATTAAAACATAAGGCAACATTATTATTTTTAGTTATCTGATTATACTTAATGTAGCACTTATAGGTAAATATATTAATATTTCATGGAACTAATTATTAAAGAAAAAATATCTAATGATATGGAATTCAAC
>NZ_JAWGSV010000332.1:0-2797 GCF_032552055.1 Clostridium sp.
GGTTTTATAGAATTACCAATATCATCTTGATTTTTAAGTAGTCTTTCCAATACAGGAGCCTTATCATCGAGAGAAGCAATATCACTTACAATAAAGTTTCTAGTCCATAAAACATGTTCAATCCAAAGCTGGCGCTCCTTAAATTTTAAATTACATTTTGATTTAGTTTCAACTACTTCACCAAAATTGTTATTCTCTAAGGCATTAGCTTTTAATGGAATAAAGACTAAGTTTAATAAAAACAAAGTTAAAAGTGATTTCTTTAAAAAAATTTTCATTTTAATTCTCCTTTAAGATTTATGTGTTACTTAATTAAAAGTACATTTATATATTCTACAAAATACTGATTTATTATTAATTTAAATTAATTAAAGATATCATACAAATATCAGTAAAGATTTTTATGATATTTGTAAAATTATTATCTCTATGGTAGTATAAATCAATGTGAGTTAATTCATACTTTTAATATTAAGATAATGGAGGAATAAACAGATGATAAATTTACCTAATTGTCCAAAATGTAATTCAGAATATACTTATGAGGATGGAAGTCTTTTAATATGTCCAGAATGTGGATATGAATGGACTTTATCTTCTGAAGATAATGTTGAAGAAGAAGGACTAGTTGTGAAAGATTCAAATGGGAATATATTAAAAGATGGAGATTCTGTAACTATAATTAAGAATCTAAAAGTTAAAGGGGCCACTTCAGATTTAAAGCAAGGAACTAAAGTTAAGAATATACGTTTAGTAGAAGGTGATCATAATATTGATTGTAAAATAGATGGATTTGGTGCTATGAAATTAAAATCCGAATTTGTTAAAAAATTATAGAATTTGACAAAAATTTATTTTGGTTGTATCATATAAAGTAAATAATGGAAATAAAATTCTATGAAGAGAAAAAGTAAATTATTATTTTGTTCAAAAGAGAGTTGGTATTTGCTGAAAGCCAATGTTCAAAAGTTAATTGAAAATCATCTCTGAGAATCAATACTGAAAATTTTAGTAAGTATTGACGGAGTCTTTCACCGTTAGAAGATAAGCATATTGATAGATATGTAACTAAGTGCTATAAATTAGTTTTATACTAATTATAGAATTAGGGTGGTAACGCGGATATTTCCGTCCCTTGTTTTAAGGGACGGTTTTTTTTGTGCTTATAAATAGACTAGATATTTAAGTTGAGTTTATTTCTGTTTTTTATTATTAATAAAATACAATAGGGGGAATTAATATGAAAAACTTATCAAAAAAAGATTTATTACTTATTGGACTTATGCTTTTTTCACTATTTTTTGGAGCAGGAAACTTAATATTTCCACCTTTTATGGGGGAAGCAGCTGGAGAAAAAACTTGGATAGTATTACTTGGATTCTATGTTACAGCAGTAGGTTTTCCAGTGTTAGGTGTTATAGCAGTAGCTAAATCAGGAGGGCTTACTAATTTAGCTAAAAGAGTTAACCCAATATTTGCAACAATATTTACTATTTTAATATATTTATCTATCGGTCCAGGATTAGGTATTCCAAGGGCTGGAAGTTTGCCTTTTGAAATGGCAGTAGCACCATACTTGCCTGAAAGCTTTTCATTAAAACTAGCATTATTTATATATACACTTATATTCTTTGCCATAGCCTATTGGTTATCAATGTCACCTGGCAAGCTTGTAGATCGTATGGGGAAAATCTTAACTCCAACCTTACTTTTTTTAATTTTAATTATGGTAATTGGATCATTTATTAAACCATTAGGAGGATATGGAGTAGCCGTTAATGGATATGAAGTATCATCATTTTTTAAAGGGTTTATAGATGGTTATTTAACAATGGACACTATAGCAGCTTTAAATTTTGGTATAGTTATTGCATTAGCTATAAGATCAAAAGGAGTAAGTGATGATAGAGCAGTAGTTTCTTTATCTATAAAAGCAGGTTTAATTGCTGGAGTTTTACTTGCTATTATATATGGAATGTTAGCACATTTAGGAGCTACTAGTGGTGGTAGATTTGGAGTAATGGAAAATGGTGCTCAAACATTAACGAATATAACTATGTACATATTTGGTAAACCTGGAGCAGTGTTACTAGCTTCAATATTTACATTAGCATGCTTAACTACATCAGTTGGACTTATAACTTCATGTAGCCAATATTTTTCGACCTTTACTAGTAAAATATCATATGAAAATTGGGTAAGAATACTAACTGTTTTTAGTATGTTAGTTGCAAATATGGGACTAACTAAAATACTTAGTATATCAGTTCCTATATTAAATGCTATTTATCCAATTGCAATAATGTTAATTGTACTTTCAATGTTTGACTTTATATTTAAAAGTAATAAATATATCTATGGACTAACAATATTATTTACTGGAGTAGTAAGTATAATTGATGCTATGGGACAATCTGGATTAGCTAAAGATAGTTTACTAAAGATAATTTCATACTTTCCACTTTATAATGAAGGACTAGCTTGGATAGTTCCAGCTATATTAGGAATAGTTATAGGATTAGCAATTAAAATTTTAAAAGAAGGGGATTTTAGGGTTAAAAGAAATATCCAAGAAGAAATAAGAAATTAAATGTATATATGCCTTCAATTTAGATAATTTTTTAAAAGTATCTTTAAGATATAACTTTACAAGATTCTAGATGTAGAATATTTATTGAAACATATATAAAGACAAAAAAAGCCATACATAATAATGAAAATTATTTATATATGGCTTTTTTAGCATTTTTGTAATGTTTTCTAAATTAGTAATAATCCATTTATAGCATAATAATAC
>NZ_JAWGSV010000333.1:0-2797 GCF_032552055.1 Clostridium sp.
CTATATATACTTTATTCAAGATTTTTTTTATTGTTACTGACTTTATCTACTTTTTTCCTGAAATACTATAAAAAATTACCTTAACTGGATAAATTACAGTCTTAAATACTATTCTTATAGCTTTTCCAAATATGCTAATTAAATAAAGTTCTATTTTCAAAACCATTGGACTAACAAATTTCAAATAAATTACTAAGGTAATAATCATAAATACATATACATAAGGATTTAAAAAGGCATAGTTCATATAAAGTAAAAAAGTAAATACGGCAAATGATGTAAATATCCAAAATAATATGTCCTCAACCATAATAATTATTTTAGGCACCTTTGCTCCTCTTACTATATTATATAAATCATATAACACTCCAATTAATATGCCTGATAAAATAGAATATAAAACTATGTTAAATTGTACATTAATAGGTAACGGCATACTTCCACCTACTTAAATAATTTACTTATTATACTTTCTTTTTCTTTTTTAACTTCTTTACTGCTATATACTATGGAGGCTGTATTTCCTACTATTATCACATCACCATTTTGAACGTCTAACTTATTCATTTTTAGTTCAGATCCCTTTATCGTTAAAAATCCTAGTTTTGTATTTAATAATATCTTTTCATCATCAAAACTTATAACTTCCTCGACACCTGTTAGAATTAATTTTTTTCTACTTTCTAAAACTATATTACTTCTTGGCTCTTCAAGCTTATTCTCATTCTTCTTTTCCATTTAATCTCCTCCACATATTCTTTATAAAAATATATGAAAGAGACCTTCTATTTATTCTTTATCTTCTTCTCCTTCAAGAATCTCATACATTTCTTTAGCATTTTCTTTTTTAACATGCTCTGCAATATTAATTATTCTTGCCTTTAAAGATCTATTTGCAAATTTAATTTCTATAATATCTCCTTCTTTTATAGTAGTAGAAGGTTTAGCAACTTTGCCGTTTATAGATACCCTCTCCCCCTCACAAACTTCCTTTGCAACAGTTCTTCTCTTTATAATTCTAGATACTTTAAGGTATTTATCTAATCTCATTTTTCTCTCCTTATATTTCTATTTATTAAAAGAACCCGAGTACACTCGGGTTCTTAATATACTATTTATTAACTTTTTCTTTAAATTCTTTACCAGCTTTAAATACTGGAACAGTTGAAGCTGGGATATTGATTGTTTCTTTAGTTCTTGGATTTCTTCCTTCTCTTGCAGCTCTTTCTCTAGTTTCAAAAGTACCAAATCCAACTAATTGTACTTTTTCACCTTTTTCTAAAGCTTCTTCAACGCTTTCTATGAATGCTTTTAATGCTAATTCTGCATCCTTCTTAGTTAATTTACTTTTTTCTGACATGCTAGTGATTAATTCTGCTTTATTCACAATTACATCCTCCTTAAATAACCCGTATATTTTAGTAGTTAACTATTTCTTCAAATATGTACTATAACTACATTCTCTTATTATATATCGACTTTTAGAACTAGTCTATAACTTGATGAATATTTTGTTATAAAAGCTATTTCTTACAATAAGTTATTTATAGTATAGTATAAACCAATATATATTATTCTTCAAAAAACTTATAAATCCTTCTTATTTTTTGTTATTTTCTTTACTTTTTGCTTTTTCCCATATTTCATCCATTTCTTCTAAAGTCATTTCGGCTAATTTTTTATTATTTTTAATGGCTGTTTCCTCTATATAAGAAAATCTATTTATAAATTTTTTAATAGTTAAGTTTAAAGCATCTTCCTCATCTATGTCTAATAGTCTTGCTACATTAACACATGCAAAGATCAAGTCTCCTACTTCACCTTTTATTTTCTCCTTATTATTGGATTTATATACATCTAATACCTCTTTTAATTCTTCTTCAACTTTCAAAGCAGCATCTTCAACTCTATCCCAGTCAAAGCCTACCTTTGCAGCCTTTTTCTGAACCTTATTTGCTCTAATTAAAGAAGGCAGTGTTCTAGCTATTCCATTCATTTCATCTGTAATAGTTTCGAAGTCTTTTTCTTTTTTCTTAAGCTCTTCCCAATTTACTAAGACCTCTTCACTATTTTCCGCATTAACATCTCCAAAAACATGTGGATGCCTATAAATCATTTTCTCACAAATAGCCCCTATAACATCAGAAATATTGAAATATCCATCATCTTTTCCTATGGAAGCATGGAAAATTACATGAAGTAAAACATCTCCAAGTTCTTCTATTAACCCATCAATATCATCTTTTTCTATTGCTTCAACAACTTCATAAGCCTCTTCAACAATTTGATTTTTGATACTTTCATGAGTTTGTTCCATATCCCATGGGCAACCATTTTCTCCCCTTAGGGTATCTATAATCTCAACTAAATCATTAAAATCTTTTCTATTATCTTCATTCCTTGGTATATAAATAGATGTTGAATAATCTATATCTTCTTGCATGTCAAGTTCATATAATGGTATCCCTCTTACAGAATCTATACTATTTATATCTTCATCTCTTACAAATATTATTTCTGTTTCATCATTATAGTATTCAAGGAGCTTAAGTTTAACTTCAGAAGCTATTATAGGATTATAAATTTGTGTTATTATTGTTCCTACTCTTTTATCTAGAACTTGATTGTTAATATCAAAAGCATCTATTATCTTAAGGCCTTCTATAGGATCTATTTTTAATATATCCATCATAGAATCTATAAAACTTACTGCCGGATATATCTTATATTTAATTCCCTTTTCTTCACATAAAGATATTAAATTAAATACTGATTTTTCGGCAACTAAAGGGTGTCC
>NZ_JAWGSV010000334.1:0-2794 GCF_032552055.1 Clostridium sp.
ATATAAGTTTCTACAGCTTTTCCACATACAATACAATTTACAACTAGCTTAAATGGGCTTCTAAATTTATTGCCTTTTACACCTAAAACTTTTTTTATTTTTAATAAAGTTTTTTTTATATTCTTATTTGTATTAAAATATCTCCAATAAAAATAATTTAAAACTTTGCTTATCTCATTATCTTCAAATCTCTTTTCAATAGAGATATCGTAATCTTTATCATTTAAACAATTTGTAACTTCTTGTAGTAATTCATTTTCTCTTTCCGTAAAGTCTTTCCTTAGCTCTTCTACATTGGCAAATATCTTATCATTAATTTCTTTATTTGGTATACTAGTTCGATTTTGTTGAAACCACTTTCTTAATTCTATAATTATGCTAGCTATCTCATCATATTCTTCAAACATACTTAAATCAATTTCAATACTATTCATACTCACACCTCCATTTTTCTTTATATTCACACATTATTATATACAATTTCTTATTTAAGTCAAATATATTTATTTTTCTTTAAATTTCTCCTGTTTTCTTTAATTCTAACCGCGTCCTTTGATTAATATTTAAACTATCATATACAATCCACTCGCGTCTTTTGATTAATATTTAAACCATAATCTATACTGTAAAAATCTTTTCTCTCGTAAAATCAATGTTTCCTGTAAAAATAAAAAGAATCCTATTTCTAGGATTCTAAAACAAAACTTTTTTTATATTACATAACCCTTACAGATAATACAGCATCTATTATTCCAATAACTACTGATGCTAATATTGCTCCAATTATAGATACATTCATATTTGGTACAAAGAACTGTGTCAAATATATTATTATTGCTGCTACTGCAAAACCTTTTAGTCCTTTACCAAAAGGTGATGCATCAACTTTCATAAATAGTTCTATTAAATAATCTAAAACAGTTATAACAACTGCTGCAATTAAATAAGACCATATTCCTCTAATACTAAAACCTGGAGTAAAAAATGATGTTAATCCTAGTACAACTGCTACTAATACTAACCTTATTATTAAGTTTAGCATACTATTTCCACTATTACTTTTACCTTCCATTTAAATTCCTCCTTAATAAAAACTTTGTTGCATATATTTAGTATGCTCATAAATTAAAAAAATATTATTATTTATTAATTTTAGAATCTAAATTACAAATTGCTTTAATGATATTTGTAGTTTGCTTAGTAATAAATTTTCTTCTTCTATGGACTTACCTAATCCATTTACTATTTTTTCTATTGATTTTATTTCTGTGTTGGTTTCTTTAGAATTATCTAATATATTATTTGTAGAATAGGTTATTGCTTCAATAGATTTGCAGATTTCATTCATATATATAAATATACTTTTTGTAATATTATCCATCTTAATTGCACCTTCAGATAAAGTCTCCATATCTGTACCATAAGAGCTAGATATATCTATTAATATATTATAATCCTTCCTTACATTAGAATTTAAGAATTCTAAAAGTTCTTTAGAATTACATGAAATTTCTTGAAAGGCATTTGTTACATCAGATACTGTTTGTTTCATTTCTTTTAAATTTTCATCTGTTTCCTCTGATAACCTTCTTATTTCTTCTGCTATAACATAAAACCCATTTCCATTGCTTCCTGCCATAGCTGCTTCAATTGATGCATTTATAGATAATAAATTAACTTCTTCAGAAATATTTTTAATTATCTATAACATTTTATCTATATCTTGTATAACTTTTCCTTTTTCTAATGAAATTTCTATCTCTTCTGATTTGGTGTTAAAGATATCAAAAGCAGTTTGTGCTGAAATCAATCCTTTTTCTTCAATTTTTTTAGCCTTTTTATTCATTTCAGTAGCTAAATTTGAATTATGTAATATTTCTTTACTTATTAAATTTGTAGTTTCAATTATTTCTTGTGTACTTAAAGTAGCTTCTTCACAATTACTATTAAGATTGTCTACCTTATCAGTTATATTGTAAATATTATCCTTTGCCTTAATAACTTCATTAATAATATTATTTGAGGCCATTGAGTTACTTTCACTATTATTCTTTCCAACTTCAACCATAGTCTTTGTATCAACTATTAAATTTTTAACGTTATTAATAGCTATATCTAATTCTTCTATTACATTTCCAATTTCATCATCAAAATATTTTTCCAATTTGAAGGATAAATCACCAATCCCTAAAGCAGAAGTATATTTCCTCAAATTTTCTAATTGTGTTGTAAGTCTATTTTTAAATCTTTTTAGCAATATGTAAGCAAATAATATTGACACTACTATACATATAATATTTAAAACAACTATATTCCTTGATTGATTATTATAATCTACATATAAAGTATCTAATCTTTGTCTATGTTCCTTTATTCTATTATTATATCCATCGACTAATTGATTTTTTAATACCTCTAAAGTGTTTTTATATAAACTATTAGCTTCTTTATAATTATTGCTATCAATTAATTTTATTAAACTCTTAGAACTATTATTATATTCATTAAAAGCCTTATTAAAGTTATCCAAGTTTGTATTATTTGATTCTGTAACTTCTCTATACTCACTAACTTTTTTATTTATTTCTTCAGATAGATTTATAAATCTTATTTTGTAGTACCCTCTTGAAGAAGCCTTCCCTTCATCTATAAGTGAAAGAATCATATCATCAGAATTATTAAAGTTGTAATCTACTTGAGATAGAATATTGAGAGCTTCATATTCTTTATTTATATCTTTTAGATTTTTCTTTCCAAAAAATATACCATAAATCCCTTGCACCCCAATTAATAT
>NZ_JAWGSV010000335.1:0-2764 GCF_032552055.1 Clostridium sp.
GTATATAAAAAATTGATCCCATAGTTGATCTTATAGTCTTATCATTATAAATATCAACTGTACCTTTAGTAAGTATTATTCCGTTAACCCCTGCTGCATGAGCAGTTCTTATAATTGTACCGAGATTTCCTGGGTCTTGAACTTTGTCACATATTAAATAGAAATCTCCAATTTCATCTTTATTATTATTTATCTTATTTACAACAGCAATAACACCTTGAGTATTTTCTGTTGAAGCTAATTGTGAAAATAAATTATCATTTAAAATAATAGTATTTTCTAAAAAGGTATTATTAAATTCCGTAACTAATTTATCTTCAAAACTCTTAGAAATAAAAATATTTTTTATTTCCATGTTTGCTTTTATAGCTTCCTTAACTAATCTTAATCCTTCTAAGATAAATAAACCTTCTTTATCTCTAAATTTTCTTTCTTTAAGTTTTTTTACATACTTAAAGAAATTATTATCTTTACTTTCAATATAAATCAAAATTTCCACCTCATTAATTTGATTTAACTATCATTCCTTCTAATCTACTTAAGTCTTCTGCTGAACCAATAGCAACTATAATATCATCATTTTCTATCATATCATCTGCTGCTGGAGATAAATTAACTTCATCTCCTCTTTTAATTGCCATAACATTTATTCCATATTTACTTCTAAGTTTAAGCTCACTTAATGTACTTCCAGCCCACTCTTCTAATACTTGTATTTCCATTACACTATAATCTTCAGATAGTTCTATATAATCTAAGATATTAGAGGAAACTAAGTTATGCGCTACTCTAACTCCCATATCTTTTTCTGGAAGTATAACTCTATCTGCACCAATCTTATTTAATACCTTAGCATGTAAATCACTATGACCTTTAGCAATTATATATTTAACACCTAATTCTTTTACTAATAATGTAGCCATAATACTAGATTGAATATTGTCACCTATAGTAACTACTGCTACATCAAAGTTTCTAATACCTAATGATCTTAAGGCATTTTCATCTGTTGCATCTAATTGAACTGCATGAGTAACACTATCAGCTATTTCTTGAACAATATCCTCATCTCTATCTATAGCCAATACATCATTACCTAATGAATATAAAGTTTTTGCTATTGAAGAACCAAATCTTCCAAGCCCTATAATTACAAACTGTTTACTAGCCATATTCTAAGCCTCCTACCCTATTAATATTTTTCCTTCTGGATATTTATATCCTGATTTCTTTTTCTTCCTAGTTAAAGCTAACATTACTGTTAGCGGACCAACTCTTCCTAAGTACATCATTATCATAATCAACACCTTACCTATTGAGCTTAATTTAGGAGTAAGCCCTAATGTTAGCCCAACTGTTCCTAGTGCTGAAGTTGCCTCATAAAGTAAGTCTATAAAACTTGCTCCAACTTCTGTATAAGATAAAATCATAGTTACTCCAATAACTAGTGTTAAGGCAATAAATACTATTGTAAAAGATTTGTATACAACTTCTTTAGTAAACCTTCTACCAAAAACCTCTGTATCTTCTCTTCCTCTTATTACAGATAACACAGTTAAAAATAAGATTCCACAAGTAACTGTCTTTAATCCGCCAGCCGTTGATCCTGGTGAACCACCTATAATCATAAGTATTATTGTTAAAAATTTACTAGCCATAGTCATATCAGTAGTAACAACACTATTAAATCCTGCTGTTCTTGGACTTACTGAAGCAAAAAATGAATTTAAAAGTTTATCTTGGATATTCATATTCCCAAAAGTAGATTTATTATTTAATTCAAATAAAAACATTAATATAGTTCCACCTACAATAAGAATTAATGAAGTAATTATTACAAGCTTTGAATGAAGAGATAATTTCTTAATTCCTTTAAATTCATATATTTCTAGTAATACAGTAAAGCCAAGTCCACCAATAATTATTAATGCACTTATAACTAGTATTACAACAGCATTACTTGAATATCCCATAAGGCTTGTTCCAAACAAATCAAATCCTGCATTACAAAATGATGAAATTGAGTGGAAAATACTATAAAAAATCCCCTTGCTTATTCCGTATTCAGGAACAAATTGAGTAGATAGTAATAATGCTCCAAAAAACTGAACTGATACAGTAAATATTAGTACATACCTAACCATCTTAACCAAACCTTGAATAGAATATGTATTCATAGCTTCTTGCATTACTAATCTCTCTCTTAATGTAATTTTCTTTCCTAAAATAAGAGAAATTAATACTGCAAAAGACATAAATCCTAATCCACCAATTTCTATTAATGTCATAATTACAGTTTGACCAAAAGTACTCCAATGACTACTTGTGTCTAAAGTTACTAATCCAGTTACACATACAGCTGACGTAGAAGTAAATAATGAATCTAAGAAATTAGTAGATTCACCACTGCTTGATGAAATAGGAAGGGATAGTAGTATAGCACCTATAAATATAGCTATTAAAAATCCTAGTGCTAATATTTGAACTCCATTTAACTTAAATTTATTTTTAAACCCATACTGCATATTTTCACCTCTAGATAGAGAAAACTCTTTACTCTTTCTAATTATTATACACCATTATACCTTTATTTATTTACATTAAGCTACAAAAAATGCGACCAAAAGGTCGCTGTAGATTACTTGTTTAATTGAGTTTTTGCAACTTCTACTAAATCAGCAAATGCCTTAGGATCATTTATAGCTATTTCAGATAACATCTTTCTGTTCATATCTATTCCAGCTAATTTGATTCCATTTATAAA
>NZ_JAWGSV010000336.1:0-2750 GCF_032552055.1 Clostridium sp.
AGTGATTCTTAGCTTCAGGTGGAGTTTTCTTAGAAAGTAGTATTTTTCACTAAAAAACATAAGTCATCAAAATATAGATTAATTATTAAAACATAGATTTAAACAATTCTAACTTATTTAAAAACAAAATGTTATAATAAATATATGGTAAATATAATATTTCTATAAAATACTTAGAATTTCTTATGGAGGAATTATGAATAATATACTAGAAACTTTTAATAAACAAAAAGATTTCTTTAATGCTAATACAACTAAAGATTTAGACTTTAGAATAAATGCACTAAAAAAAATAAAAAATATAATTAAATCTTCCGAAAATGATATCTTAGATGCTCTTAATAAAGATTTAAGGAAATCAGCTTTTGAGGGCTTTACAACAGAAATAGGTCTTGTTTATGAAGAGATAAATTTGCATATAAAAAAATTGAAAAAGTGGTCTAAAAAAGAAAAAGTTAAATCTTCTATAGCCTACTTTCCTGCTAGAAGCTATATTTATAAAGAACCTTATGGCGTTACTCTTATTATTGGACCATTTAACTACCCTTTTCAACTAGTAATATCTCCTCTTATTGGAGCTATATCTGCTGGTAACTGTGCTATTATTAAGCCTTCAGAAAACAGTCCAAATACTGCTAAAATATTAGAAGATTTAATAAATAAAAATTTTAAAGAAGATTATATTAAAGTAGTTGATCCTTTAGGCGGAAAAGAAACTGTCTCTTATTTATTAGATTTGAAATTTGATTATATCTTCTTTACTGGAAGTGTTAGAGTAGGCAAGATAATTATGGAAAAGGCAGCTAAAAGCTTAACCCCAGTAACCTTAGAACTTGGTGGTAAAAGTCCTTGTATTATTGATGAAACTGCAAACATAGAACTCTCTGCCAAAAGAATTATATGGGGAAAATTAATTAATTCAGGTCAAACCTGTGTGGCTCCTGATTATATTTTAGTAGAAAGATCAATTAAGAATTCTTTACTAGAATCCCTAAAGAAAGAAATTCAAATTCAATTTTCTAAGGATATTGAAAATAATAGTGATTATCCTAGAATTGTAAGTATTGAAGCATTAAACAGACTAAAAGGTTACTTAAATGATGGAAATATATTCTTTGGTGGAAGATATAACGATGATGATCTTTATTTTGAACCAACTATCATAACTGATATTAAAGAAGATAGTAAAATTATGGAAGATGAAATATTTGGACCAATTTTACCAATAATTGAATACTCATCTATAGAAGAAGCAATTAACTTTGTTAAATCTAAAGAAAAACCACTTGCATTATATTATTTTTCCGAAGATAAACTTAGGATAAAAACTATTCTTAACTCTTTATCCTTTGGTGGTGGTTGTATAAATGATACTATAATCCACGTAGCTTCTTCTTATCTACCTTTTGGAGGAGTTAATTCTAGTGGCCTTGGAGCTTATCATGGAAAAGCTAGCTTCGATAGTTTTTCCCATAAAAAGTCAATTATTAAAAGAGGTACTTTTATAGAATTTCCCATTAGGTTTGCTCCATATAAAAATAAGATATCTTTAGCAAGAAAGTTATTTAAATAAAACTAATCTATTTATTTGAAAGCTTGTATAAGCTTTAGTATTATATAAGTATACTACATAAATTTAAGGAGGATATATGAGAAATTTTAATTACAAAAATCAAACTGAAATTATATTCGGAAAAGACACAGAATCTAAAGTTGGTACTGAAGTAAAAAAATATGCTAACAAAGTATTACTTCATTACGGTGGAGGTAGCATTAAATTTACTGGTTTATATGATAAAATAGTAAATTCACTAAAAAATGAAAATATAGAAATAGTTGAACTCGGAGGGGTTAAACCTAATCCTAGAGTATCCTTAGTAAGAGAAGGTATAGAAATTTGCAGAAAAAATAATATTGATTTTATTCTAGCTGTTGGTGGTGGAAGTGTAATAGATTCTGCTAAAGCTATTGCTGCTGGTGTAAATTATAATGGTGATGTTTGGGATTTATTTATAGGAACTGATATTAACCATACTTGCTTAAAGCTTGCTACTGTATTAACTATTCCTGCTGCAGGTAGTGAAACAAGTTCTGGATGTGTTATAACTAATGAAGATGGACTTTATAAAAGAAGTACAGGCCATCCAACATTAAGACCTATTTTTTCTATACTTAACCCAGAGCTTACTTATACTCTTCCAAAATATCAAACATCTTGTGGTATAGCTGATATGATAGCCCACATTTTGGAGAGATATTTTACAAACGAAAAATATGTTGACTTAACTGATAGATTATGTGAAGCAACATTAAAAACTATTATGGAAAATGCTTTAAGATTAAATAACAATCCTAATGACTATAATGCAAGAGCAGAAATTATGTTATCTGGAATGGTAGCTCATAATGACTGGTTAAGTATTGGTAGACTTGGTGATTGGGCTACCCATGATATAGAACATGAATTAAGTGGTATTTATGATATTGCTCATGGTGCTGGGCTTTCTATCATCTTCCCTGCATGGATGAAATATGTATATAAACATGATTTAAATAGATTTGCTCAATTTGCAAATAGAGTTTTTGATATAGATATTAATTTAAATAATCTTGAAGAAACTGCCATTAAAGGCATAGAAGCTTTAGAAAACTTCTTTACTAAAATCGAACTTCCAACTAGATTAAGTCATGCAAATATTAATGATGAGCATATAGAAGAAATGTCTAAGAAATTAGTTGCTCATTATGAC
>NZ_JAWGSV010000337.1:0-2740 GCF_032552055.1 Clostridium sp.
TGTATAAACTATGCAATAAAATAATTAAATTATTTCAAAAATACTTTATAAAATATTTTTGAATAAATATTAGAAATAATGCTAAGAATATCAAGAGAAAAAGAAATTTAGGAGGAATAACTTTGAATAGTTTAAGTGTAAAGAAGAGAGACAATACAATCCCTAATAATGCTAAGAAGTTAAGAAGGCAAGGAAAGGTTCCTGGAATACTTTATGGCAAGAAAGTTAATTCACTGATGTTTGAAGTTGGAGAACTTGAATTATGTCGAGAAATATCTAAAAATGGTGAGCATGGAATATTAAGTTTGGACTGTGATGGTGAATGTCATGAAGCTTTAATAAAGGGTGTTCAAAGAGATCCAGTTACACAAAAGATTATTCATTTAGATCTTGAGGAACTCAATGAAAATGGAAAAATAGTATCCAGCGTTCCTATATCATTTGAAGGAGAAGGATATCTTAGCAATAGAGGAATGGTACTTCAAAAAGAAAAGGATAGTATAAAAGTTGAATGTACTGCTGATAAACTTCCAAGAGTTATAAAAATGAATATTAATAGTAGCGATAATGGATATGTATATAGGGTAAGTGATTTAGAAATTGCTTCTGAACTTTCAATTATAGATGATTTAAATACAGTAATAGCATCAGTAACATATGAAAGAAAAACTGTAAGTGATGAAATGGAAATAATAGAACAGGAAAATGAAGAAAAAAAGTAGATTATTAGAATGTATGTAGAGAGGTTCAGCTTGCCTCTTTACATTTTTTTATTCCAAAAGTTGTTACTTTGGTGTATAATATTACCTGATTGTAAAGTGTAGGAGGGATAGTATGCAATATAAGGATAAATATAATGAATGGTTAAGTTCCTCAGTTATAAATGAGGAAATGAAAAATGAGTTAAGAAACATTACTGATGAAAAGGAAATTGAAGATAGATTTTATAAGGATCTTGAATTTGGAACTGGTGGTCTAAGAGGGGTTATTGGTGCTGGAAGCAACAGAATGAATATATATACTGTATCAAAAGCTACTCAAGGTTTTGCTGATTATTTAAATGAAAACTTTAAAGAACCTTCAGTTGCTATAGCTTATGATTCAAGAAATATGTCTAAGGAATTTTCAAAGGCAGCTGCTTTAACTTTATGTGCTAACAATATAAAGGTATATTTATATGAAGGATTAAGACCTACTCCTATGTTATCTTTTGCTGTAAGACATTTAGATTGTAAAGGTGGTATAGTAGTAACTGCATCACATAATCCGAAAGAGTATAATGGATATAAGGTTTATGATGAATTTGGTGGTCAAGTAACTGATGAAAAAGCTAACATAATTATTAATAAAGTAAATGAAATTTCAAGCTTTGATAAGATTAAAAATATGGATGAAGAAGTAGCTGTTAAAAATGGTTTACTTGTATATATTGGTGAAGATGTTGATAAAGCTTATATTGATTTAGTAAAAGATTTAACTGTTAGAAAAGATTTAGTTAAAGATAAAGCTAAAGATTTAAAAATTATTTATACACCTATACATGGTTCTGGAAATATGCCTGTTAGAAGAGTATTAAGTGAGCTTGGATACACAGGTGTTTCAGTAGTTAAGGAACAAGAAATGCCAGATGGAAACTTCCCAACTGCATCTTACCCTAATCCAGAAGAACCAGCTGTATTTAAATTAGCATTAGAAATGGCTAAGGAAGAAAATCCAGATGTTATATTTGCAACAGACCCAGATGCAGATAGAATAGGTGTAGTTGTTAAGGATAGTGAAGGTGAATATAGAGTATTAACTGGAAACCAAACAGGATTATTACTTACTAAGTATATTTTAGATTCATTAAAAGAAGAAAATAAGCTTAAAGAAAATGGAGTTGTAATTAAGACTATAGTTACAACAGATGGAGCTAAGAAAATAGCTGAAGATTACAATATTGAGCTTATTGAAGTTTTAACTGGATTTAAATATATTGGTGAAAAAATTCAAGGCTTTAAGGTTAATAACGATAAATCATATATATTTGGATTTGAAGAAAGTTATGGATATTTAGCAGGAGACTTTGTTAGAGATAAGGATGCCGTAATTTCAGCTATGTTAATTGCAGAAATGACATTATTCTATAAGGAGCAAGGTAAGAGCCTTTATGATGGATTAATTGATTTATACGAAAAGTATGGATATTTTAAGGAAACATTAGTATCCTTTGAATTAAAGGGTAAAGAAGGTGCCGAAAAGATATCTAACTGTATTGATTCTTTAAGAAATGAAGCATTAACAGAAGTTAATGGCAATAAGATAGTTAAGAAGTATGATTATAAATTAAGTATTGAAGAAGATGTTTTAACTGGAGAGAAAAAGGAAATTAACCTACCAAAATCAAACGTATTAAAATTTGTATGTGACAATGATTTCTGGTTTGTTGTAAGACCTTCAGGTACTGAGCCTAAGATGAAAGCTTACGTTGCAGTTGAAGGAAATGGACTTAAAGATTCAGAAGAAAAGCTTCTAGGATTTAAGGAAGAAATAGTTAAAATAATTAACTCAAAATTAAGTTAATAAAATTATGGGGCTGTGGTAAAAAATCACAGTCCCATTAAAAATTTAAAATTAATTAATTTTTTTAACTCCTTTAGGAGTTTTTTTAATTAATTATTCATTACTAATTTTAAATTTTATATTGCAAAATAGCTTTATTTAATTTATTTGAAAGCCATAGAAATATGTAGTATTATTT
>NZ_JAWGSV010000338.1:0-2721 GCF_032552055.1 Clostridium sp.
GTATATAATATAAGTTGAGGTGATTATAATGACAAATTTTAGGGCTGAAGATATTTTAAAATCTACGCCAGAATATGAAGCTTACAGCGAAAATGAAGCTAAGCTAACAGTTGCCGAATTAAGAGATTATGGTCTATTAAAATGTGGGGGTTGCTGCAGTACTAAGGGTGGAAAATCATCATGTGGCTGTGCAAGCAAAAGAAAATAATTTATTAGACTTTTATTTAAGATACAAAAAGTAAATACTTTTTAAATTTAAACATAGCGTAGGAGGGATTAGGTGTGAGGAAACCTAGCATATTCAGCAGGGATTATGAGAAAAAAATGAGAAAAAGAAGAAGAAATATTATTGCTTTGTCAATACTAGGTTTAGTTGTTGTTGGAATATTATTTATGAAGCTTGCTATGAATAACATAAATATGGAGTCTTTAAAATCAAAAGTTCAAAATTGGATTGATGAAGAAGAATATACTGACAATGATAATAATGAAGAATTAAATGACGATATTCAAAATGATGTTGTTGAAGAAGCACCTAAGGAACCTGAAGCTAAAACTATTGATCTTAAATTAAAAGAAGGGGTTACCTTAAAGGCTGAGTATGAAGAAGTTGAAGGTAAGATTAAGTTTAAGGGGATAAAAGATATACCTTCCAATATTTATTACTCAATTAATCCAAATAAAAATCTAATTTTAACTATAGATGAAATTCAAGAAATGAAAGTCTTCAATGTTGAAGGTAAAGAAGCAAGCATAACTAAGGATAAGTATGTGGCTCCAAATGGAGAAATATTTAATAAAGAAACTACTCTTCAAACATATAGTGGATATATATGGAATGTAGAAGCTAAATTTATTTCTGATACAAAAGTTGCTTATATAACTAATCTTCCTTACTTTGGAACTGATTTAAATAAATATATATGGGTTGTTGACTTAAATGATAATAGTCATAAAACTCTATGGAACTCAAAGGGAAAAGATATTAAATTTGGTGAAATTAAAGAAAAAGGATTAGAAGCAACAATAGATGGAAATATTAAATATGTTAACTCTAATGGTGATTTGATAAATTAAGAAAACTTATATAAACAAATATTTGAAAGTAATTAATGTTATATGGTATAATAACGTAGTTATATCAAATATGATAGTATCTTACTATTTTAGGAGGAAAGAATACGATGGAAGCTAAAATGGAAAAAATAGAGAAAAATATTGTTAAGTTCGAAATAACAGTTGAGGCTAATAAGTTTCAAGATGCTATAAAGAGAGCTTATAATAAAAATGTTAAAACTTTTAATGTACCTGGATTCAGAAAAGGTAAAGTGCCTATGGCTATAGTGAAAAAATACTATGGAGTAGGAGTATTAATGGAAGATGCAGTAAACTTTGCTATTGAAGGATCATACTCAAAGGTGCTTGAAGAAAATAACATAACTCCTGTTGATTATCCAAACATAGATATAGTAACTGCTGAAGAAGGTAAAGATTTTGTTTATACTGCAGAAGTTACAGTTTATCCAGAAGTTGAATTAGGAGAATATAAAGGACTAAAAGTTGAAAAGCCATCTTATGAAGTAACAGAAGAAGAAGTAAACTTAAAGTTAAAAGAAATGCAAGAAAAGAATGCTAGAATTGAAACTAAAGAAGATGGAGAAGTAGCTACTGGAGATACAGCAGTAATAGATTTCAAAGGATTTATTGATGATGTAGCTTTCGAAGGCGGTGAAGGGAAAGACTATTCACTTGAAATAGGATCAGGTACTTTCATAGATAATTTTGAAGATCAATTAGTTGGAGCAAAAGCTGGAGATAAGGTTGAAGTAAATGTTACTTTCCCTGAAAACTACGGCAAAGAAGAATTAAATAATAAGAAAGCTAAGTTTGAAGTTTTAGTAAAAGAAATAAAGGTGAAAGAATTACCAGAAATAGATGATGAATTTGCTACAGAAACTTCAGAATTCGAAACATTAGCTGATTTAAAAGCTGATATAACTAAGAAATTAGAAATAGCGAATGCTGAAAGAGCTGATAGAGAATTTGAAGAAGCAGTTCTTAAGGCTGTAACTGAAAATGCTAAAGTTGAAATACCAGCTGTTATGGTAGAAAAAGAAATAGATTCTATGGTTAAAAACTTAGAACAAAGACTTCAATATCAAGGTTTAACTTTAGATCAATACTTTGAATTAACTGGAACAGATGCTGCTAAGATGAGAGACTATATGAAGGAAAATGCAGAAGTTAAGGTTAAGACTGACTTAGTATTAGAAGCTATAGAAAAGGCTGAAAATATAGAAGCAACTGAAGAAGAAATAAAAGAAAAAGCTGTAGAAGTTGCAAAGATGTACTCAGCTGGTGAAGACGAAAAAATGATTGAGTTATTAATAAACGGTCAAGGAGCAGCTTTAGCTTCAGACGTTAAAGTTCAAAAAACTGTTAATTTCTTATTAGAAAACAATAAATAGTTTTTAAAAAATAATAAATAGTAGATTTAAGTAATTGTCAGAATTTATTTCTGGCAATTCTTTCTAATATCCATTAACAAATTAAATAAAATTTTATATAATTAGTTTTTTATTAATATGGATATAATAAAAGAAGGTAATTTAAGAGAAGGAGGGAATGAAATGAGTTTAGTTCCTATGGTAGTAGAACAAACAAGTAGGGGAGAAAGATCTTACGATATTTTTTCAAGATTATTAAAAGATAGAATAATAA
>NZ_JAWGSV010000339.1:0-2716 GCF_032552055.1 Clostridium sp.
AATGATTTAGTTGCAGCATCAGCTTTAGCATCTGCAGGTTGTCAAATGGTGTTATTTACTACTGGAAGGGGAACTCCATTTGGATCTTATGTTCCTACATTAAAAATATCAACTAATACACAATTATATAATTTAAAACCTCATTGGATAGATTTTAATTCAGGAAGTCTACTTGAAGATGAAAATTTTGATGAAGTCCTTAAGGAGTTTATTGACTATATAATAAGCGTAGCTAGTGGACAACCTTCCAAGAATGAAAAAAATAATTTTAGAGAATTAGCTATATTTAAAACTGGAGTAACCTTATAACTAATTAAAACTTGAATTTAAGAATAGATTTAATCGTTTTAATATTTTATAGAAAATTATAAGTAATAAAGTAATCTTTAAATATAAAAAATAGAAGTACTTAAAGGAGGATTTTAATTTGGATGTAATTACAATAGGAGATGCAATGATTGCAATGTGTCCACAGAAAAAAGGTCCAATAATGTTTACAAATACCTTTGAAAAGAAGATAGGAGGGGCAGAATTAAACGTTGCAATAGGATGTGCTAGATTAGGACTTAATGTAGGTTTGATAAGTAATCTTGGAAATGATGATTTTGGGAAATTTATATTAAGGAGTGTAAGAGCTGATAATGTAGATACTTCTCAAGTTAGACTTGTGGATGGATATAAAACTTCAGTATATTTTAGAGAGGTTTTATCTGATGGTTCAAGTAGATCTTTTTACTACAGAGAAAACTCTCCAACAAGCACTATGAAACCAGAAGATTTAAATGAAGAATACTTTAAAAATTCTAAAGTTCTTCATGTAACAGGAGTTTTCCCATCTATATTAAAAAATAATCAAAATATAATTTTAGAAGCTATAAGGTTGGCAAAGAAACATAACTTATTAGTATCTTTCGATCCTAATATAAGACTAAAGATGTGGACCAAAGAAGAAGCAAAAAATTTTATAAATGCTATTTTACCAGATGTAGATATTCTTTTAATTGGAGATGAGGAAACAGAGCTTTTATTAGAGGAACAAGACTTAGAAAAAGCATTAAAGAAATTTTATGATTATGGAATATCTAAAGTAGTAATTAAAAGAGGAGCAAAAGGAGCTATAGGATTTGACGGAAGTGAGATTTTATATTTTGATGCAATTAAACCTAAGGCTTTAGTAGATACAGTTGGAGCTGGGGATGGTTTTGCAGCAGGATTTTTAACTTCAATGATAAAAGGAGAATCCTTTAGCGATAGTATAGCTTTTGCCAATGCTGTAGGTTCATTGGTAGTTGGTGTTGAAGGTGATAATGAAGGATTGCCTTTTTATGAAGATGTTCTTGTACATTTAGGAAAAAGTAATAAGGTAGAGCGTTAAGGAGGATAATATGTTTAATAGTGTATATGAGGCTTTAGTGGAAAATAAAGTAGTGGCAGTTATAAGAACACGTACATATGAAGAAGCAAAAGAAATAAGTGAAGCTGCAATAAATGGCGGATTTAAAATAATAGAGGTTACAATGA
This sequence comes from Clostridium sp., assembly GCF_032552055.1. Lineage (GTDB taxonomy): Bacteria > Bacillota > Clostridia > Clostridiales > Clostridiaceae > Clostridium. Next base: position 1,522 of record NZ_JAWGSV010000339.1, read on the forward strand.
GTGTACCTGAGGCTCTTAAACTTATAGGTGAGTTAAAGAAGAAATACAAAGATATATTTATAGGAGCTGGAACTGTTTTAAGCAAGGAAGCAGTAGATGGTTGTATAGAAAATAATACAGATTTTATAGTATCTCCATGCTTTGATGAAGAGATAATAAATTATTGTATTGAAAGTAAATTCCTTATAATACCTGGAATTATGACAATGTCAGAAGTAAATAAAGCAATTAAACTTGGATTAGAATTTATAAAAGTATTTCCAGGAAATGTAGTGGGAAAGCCATTTGTTTCAGCTATAAAGTCAATATTTCCAGAATTAAAAGTTATGCCTACAGGGGGAGTTAGTAAAGATAATGTAAATGAATGGTTAAATGCTGGAGCTGACTGTACTGGTATAGGTAGTGATTTAAACAAGGCATATAAAAATGGTGGTGCTGAATCGGTAAAAACATATTGTGAAAGTGTATTAAAAGAATTTAAAAAGAAGAAGATATAAGAAAGAAGATATTAAAAAGTTAAACTTACAAATGCTATTATTAGTAGTAATTGAAGCTGTTTCTATGAGAAAAATGAATTGTTAGTAAGTTTAAACATGAAGAAAATTAATAATAATGTGAATTCGATGTATGATGATATGCTTATACCAATAGCCAGGGTAGGCGGAATGAGAGCATCATTCATGACCATAAGTATGAATGTAAGTAAGGCTCTTTTAAACCTATAGTCAAGCATATGATAATGAAGTTAAGCCAGAAATTGACTACATAAATCAATGCATAAAAGACTATGAGAATGTCAAAATATAAGAGTTAGAGGAAATAGTTTTATCTATAACAGATGTTTCTAATGGTACTAATAATATTGGAAGTAAAGTGAAAGATAGTAGTGAAAAAATGAATAACTTAGTCCAATATATTGAAAATATACAGTGAATATTCAATGATTTTGCAGGAAAGCTAAAGTCACTTGGAGTTAGAATCAATAGTATAAATGAAATATTAGACCTTATAAATGGGATCGTAGATTAAACAAATTTACTTGCATTAAATGCATCTATTGAAGCTGCTAGAGAATGGGAAGCTGGAAAGGAATTTGCAGTAGACTCTATGAAGAGAAAACAATTCGTAAAAGGTGTTACTCAAATAGCTCAAGAAGGAGCGATTCAAGTATTTAAAGAATCATTCATAGGAATGG
>NZ_JAWGSV010000340.1:0-2709 GCF_032552055.1 Clostridium sp.
TTATATATGAAAAATTGAAAAAGCATTTTTATAATAATGAATTCTTAGTGTTAGCTTCTCAAATTATATATAATTATAAGAATGAAAGAAGCGTTGATGAGATAGTAGTAGATACTAGAAAAGTCTATGATTTAATGAAAGAAAAGCATGTATTTTTAACAGGACAAGAAGATATTGGTTCTGCTGCATTAATTGCTACTACTTGTAATGATTTAAACATCACTTTTACTGATATGGAAAGATGTTATAGTATATTAAGAAAAAATGGATTTTGGAGTGGAAATAATCTTCAAGCATTAACTCATATACTTTCTCTATTTGAAGGTACTTCAGAAGAAAAGTGTAATAAGATAATTTTACTAAATAATGTGCTAAAAAGAAGCACTACTCATATAGATGGCTATTCTCTACCTATTTTAGGGGTTGTTGCACTTACAACTTCTGATTATGATAAGTTTTCTAAAGATCTTGAGTCAGTAAATAAAATATTAAAAAAGCAACATGGCTTTGGAAACTTTTCTTTAGGTTCATCCTTAAGAAATATTATTTCAGCTTCTTTAATTTGTGTAGATTCACTTGAAAGTTACAAGGATTCTCTAAGTTATAAGGTTATTGAAACTACTAAGAATATATCTTTAAATATAGTAATGATTATGCAGATAGCTGCTGCTAGTGCAGCCACTACTGCATCTATAGCTGCATCAACTTCAAGTAGCTAAAATTAAAGCCTTAAAGTTTAATCTTCAAACTTTAAGGCTTTCTTCATGCCATCTTCACCTATAATAGTGTTATTAAAAACTTCTTTAGCATTATCAATAAAATCTATAGGTTCATTCATGGCTGGACTAAAATGTGTAAGTAATAATTCCTTTGAATTACTATCCTTTGCTAGAATCCCAGCTTCTCTAAAAGTCATATGCTTATTCTTAATAGCCTTATCTATATCCTCATCACTTCCATAAGTTCCTTCACATATAAATAAATCACTATATTCTATCAAATCTATAATTTTATCAGTTGGTCTCGTATCTGTTATATAACTTAACTTAATTCCTCTTCTTTCATCACCTAGAACCATAGAACTATCATATACTACTCCATTATGCTCTACTATCTCTTCTTTTTGTAGCTTACTCCATAAAACTCTAGGAACATTCTTTTCTACTGCTTTTTCTAAGTTAAATTTTCTTTTTCTTTTAAGGTATAAACTATATCCAATACAAGGTGATGAATGATTAAGCTCTTCTGTATTAATTATAAGATCAGCTCTATCATTTTCTGATAGCTCTATAAAATTCTTCTTAATAGCAAAAGATAATTCCCTTGGATTTTCTATAACCTCTAACTTATATGGTAAATATAGAAATAATACACTTAACCCTTTTATTACATTAGTAATCCCTTCTGGTCCAACTATTATTAACTTCTCTTCTCTCCCACTATTTCCAATGGTAGAAAGAAGTCCTGGCAATCCAACAATATGATCTCCATGAACATGAGTAATTAAAATTATATCTATTGCCTTAAAACCTAAATTATTTTTCCTTATCGAGACTTGAGTTCCTTCACCTACATCTATCAATATTTTTCTTCCATTTATATTAACAAACAAAGAAGCTAGATGTCTATTTGGCATAGGCATTCCTCCACCACATCCAAGTAAAGTTAAATCTATCATAATAACACCCCTAGTGTGCTGTATGCACTATTTACAATTAATAATTAAGGAAAAAACTCCATTAGGAGTTTTAAAAGAAATTACTTATATACTTCCAGACGAATTATATAAGTAATTATTTATTTTTTATTTTAAATTAAGTATTGTTCGACATCCCTAATTATATGAACTTTATTTAGCAAGTTCTAAAGCAATTTCCATCATATCAGTAAAACTTTCTTGTCTTTCTTCTGGTGATGTTTCAATTCCTTTAAATACATGATCAGAAATTGTAAGTATTGCTAAGGCTTCTACTCCATACTTAGCAGCAAGAGTATATAATTCTGCTGATTCCATTTCTACAGCTAAACAACCATATTCAGCCCAAAGGTTAAGTCCTCCAACATTGGTATCATCATAAAATAAATCTGAAGATAAAACATTACCTACCTTCATATTTAACCCTTTTTCTTTTCCTTTATTATATGCATCTAATAAAAGGTCAAAGTTAGCTGTTGGTGCATAGTCCATACCAAGAAATCTTCTATTATTAATTCCTGAATTAGTTGATGCACTTTGTGCTAAAACTATATCTCTTACATTAACGTTATCATTTATTGAACCTGCTGATCCAATTCTAATAAGTCTTTTTGCTCCATAAAATCTTATAAGCTCGTTTACATAAATAGAATGTGATGGTAATCCCATTCCTGTTCCTTGAACAGATATTCTCTTTCCCTTATATGTTCCTGTATATCCATACATCCCTCTTACAGTATTGTAGCATACAGGATTTTCTAAGTAAGTTTCAGCTATGAACTTAGCTCTTAATGGATCTCCTGGTAATAATACTGTTTCAGCTATAGCTCCTTCATCAGCCATTATGTGTAAATGCTTTGCCATATAAAATTCTCCTTATTAATAAATTTTCTATATAATAGTGGGGCTTAGCATATAAATTTAATAACAAAATAATTTAAATAAAAAACTCCTAAAGAAGTTTCCCCTTAATTTTTATTCTTAATTATTAATTTTTAATTGTACTAAAGCAC
>NZ_JAWGSV010000341.1:0-2705 GCF_032552055.1 Clostridium sp.
ATATAATATAGCCATAAAGTAATTAATTTAAAAGATTTGAAATAGGGGGAATTGTTTTATGGATAATAAGATGTTTTGTTTTCAATGTCAAGAAACTGCAGGATGCACAGGTTGTACTCAATTTGGAGTTTGTGGTAAGTCACCTGAACTTGCAAGAATGCAAGATCTTTTAGTATATGTAAGCAAAGGATTATCAGAAGTTACAACTAGACTTAGAAAAGAAGGAAAAGAAATTTCAAGTGAAGTGAATCACTTTATAACTATAAACTTATTTACTACGATTACTAATGCTAATTTTGATGATGAAATATTCTATGAAAGAGTAAAAAAAGCTTTAGAAATAAAAGAAGAGTTATTAAATAAATTATCCAATAAAGATGGTTTATCAGAAGCAGCATTATGGAATTCTACTACTAGAGAAGAATATGATGAAAAATCAAAAGTAGTTGGAGTATTAGCAACTAAGGATGAAGATATTAGAAGTTTAAGAGAACTTATCACTTATGGATTAAAGGGACTAGCAGCTTATATGAAACATGCCAACGAATTAAGTTATGATAATGAAGAAGTAAGTACTTTTATGCAAGAAACTTTAGCTAAGTTATTAAATGATAACTTAACAGTTGATGAATTAGTTGCATTAACATTAGAAACTGGTAAAGTAGGGGTAGATGGTATGGCTCTACTTGATAGTGCTAATACTGGAACTTATGGACATCCAGAAGTAACTAAGGTTAATATAGGCGTTAAAAATAATCCAGGAATACTAGTTTCAGGACACGACTTAAAGGATTTAGAACAATTATTAGAGCAAACAAAAGGAACTGGAGTAGATGTTTATACTCACTCAGAAATGTTACCAGCTCACTATTATCCAGCGTTTAAGAAGTATGATCACTTTGTAGGAAACTACGGAAATGCATGGTGGAAGCAAAAAGAAGAATTTGAAAGCTTTAATGGGCCAATTTTAATGACTACAAACTGTATAGTACCACCAAAGGATAGCTATAAGGCTAGAGTATTTACAACTGGAGCTGCAGGATTCCCAGGATGTAAGCATATAGATGGAGTGGATGGAGAAACTAAAGATTTCTCAGAAATAATTGAACTTGCAAAAACATGTAAAGCTCCAACAGAAATAGAAAATGGAGAAATCATTGGTGGATTTGCTCATAATCAAGTAATGCAACTTGCAGATAAAGTAGTTGATGCTGTTAAATCAGGAGCTATAAAGAAGTTCTTTGTAATGGCAGGCTGTGATGGAAGAGCTAAGTCAAGAAATTACTACACTGATTTTGCAAAGGCTCTTCCAAAAGATACTGTAATTTTAACAGCAGGTTGTGCAAAATACAAATATAATAAATTAGACTTAGGTGATATTGGAGGAATTCCAAGAGTTCTAGATGCAGGTCAATGTAATGATTCATATTCATTAGCATTAATAGCATTAAAACTTAAAGAAGTATTTGCATTACAAGATATTAACGATTTACCAATAGCCTTCAATATAGCTTGGTATGAACAAAAGGCAGTTATAGTATTATTATCATTACTATACTTAGGAGTTAAGAATATTCATTTAGGACCAACACTACCAGCCTTCCTTTCTCCAAATGTTGCTAAGGTATTAGTTGAAAATTTTGGAATTGGTGGAATAACTAACGTAGAAGATGATTTAAAAATGTTTTTAGCATAATATTGATAACAATTAAAAATTAACAATGGATAAAAAAATTAATAATAATTGAGCTGTCTTACAGGCAGCTCTTTGTTTTATTCTTTAAGAAATTAAAACATAGATTATTTTTTTTATTAGACTATGATAATATGTATATAAGTTGCGATAAAGTTTCTACATTTTATTAAGTTAGTTCATATTTAAAGCAACATTATTACTCAAGATGTAGATTATTTATTGAATCATATATTAGAATAATTAAATTGAAATGGCTTACGAGGTGAGAGTATAGATTATGATAGAAGTTTTGAAAAAGACATGTTTCTTCAAAGGTATTAATGAAAAAGAAATAGATGAAATATTAAAAAGTCAGCTATATTTAGTAAGAGAATATAAAAAAAATGAGGTTATAGCTAACCAAGGAGAAAAGTGTAATAGTTTATCAGTAATTCTTGAAGGAAAAGCTGTAATTCAAACTATTTATGAAAATGGAAAGGTATTAACATTATCTAACTTTAATGTAAGTGATGTATTTGCAGAAGCTTTGTTATTCTCAAAAGATAAGGAATATCCTGCAACAGTAATGGCAGTTGAAAACTGTAAGATTCTATCATTTCCCAAACAAAGTGTATTAGGGATAATGCAAAAGAATGCCAAGTTTGCTGAAAATATGTTAGAACTTTTATCACAAAAAATAGTTATATTAAATAGAAAAATTAATTTAGTAGAGTTAGATTCTATAAGAAGAAAAGTATGTAAAATATTATTAGATAATTATAAGAAAAATAAAAGTTATGTATATAAAATAGCTTCTAAGAAAGAGTTAGCTGAAGAGCTTGGAATACCAAGACCATCACTTTCTAGGGAATTAATAAATATGAGAGATATGGGCCTTGTAGAGTTTAATTTAAAAGAAATAAAGATAACTAATCTAGAAGGATTGGAAGATGAGTTTTTCTCATAAAAAATAGAGCAGATTTGGATAATAGAAGTCTGCTCTATTTATTTGGGTATATATAAATTGTAA
>NZ_JAWGSV010000342.1:0-2694 GCF_032552055.1 Clostridium sp.
CTCATAAAACACCACCATAATAATGAATAATTAATAATTGATAATTGATAATGAATAATTACGGATGTAATTTGTTCCAAATTACTTCAAATTAATTTTTATGGAGCTACCTTTTTGGCAACTCCATATTTATAAGTTACTTAAATAATAAATATTAAATTTACTATTTCATTTTTTTCATAGCTTTTTTCATATCATTTATCATTGATGAAAATTTTTCTTTAACGTCTTCTCCAGCATCTTCAACTTTATCCATTAAATCTGCCATTTCTTCTGCTATTTCTTGTGTAAGTCTACCTGATTTAACATGTCTATAAAGCTTTTTCATCTTCTTTTCCATTTCTTCCATGACTTTTTCACCTCCATGCTAACTATAATTATTTTTTACCAAAAATAATTAATTATACTAGCAAAGATCTGAAAGTTAATTATATTTTACCTCACCTTAGTTTTTCTTTTTTTGTAAATTTAATATTTTTCATTAAACTTATAGTTATTATAGCAACTATGCAACCTAGTAACATTCCAACTAAAACATCTGATGGATAATGTACAAACAAATATAATCTAGAAAATCCTATTAATATAGCTAATATAAAAGCCACTATCCCAAACTTCTTATTATAATAAGCTATTATAAAGGCTGCAACAAAGGAAGATGCTGTATGCCCAGAAGGAAAAGAATACGATGTCGGCGGATTAATTATTATATCTATATCTGGATATGTAATAAAAGCTCTTGGTCTTTGCACTATATTTTTTATTATTCCTTCACCTAAAATTGTAGTTAATAGTAGGCCTACGAGTAATACTAATCCCAGTTTTCTATATTTATTATTTAATAAAAATAAAATACCAATTACTATCCATATAAATCCATTATCTCCTAAAGTGGTTATACCCACCATTAATTTATCCATAACTGGATTTGAAAAGTTTTCCCTAATAAAATTTAAAATATTTATATCTATATTACTTATTAAATTTATCATAATTCCCTCTTTAACTATCTATTTGATACTAATTATATTTCTTTCATACTAACTATATTCATTTTACAATTATATCTCCTTTATATTCTTTAGACAAGTTAGCTAATTAAGTGTCTCTATGTTCTATCGCACAATGAAAAATTAAGAGTGCAGAATGAAAAATCAATGAGGCTATTATGAGAATAAAATCTCACAATAGCCCCTATAGTTATTTTAAATGCACATTATTTATTTTTAATTTCTTTATTCATTTCCATTAACTCTTTAGCTAAATCTTTAACAGTTTCTGCACTCATAAGTTAATCTTCTGCATGCATTATTATTAAAGAAAACTCAAGTTTTTTTACCATTGACTTCATTTTGAATTAAACCTGAATGGGCATAAATCAATACACTAACAGCCAAACATATACTTCCAACTACAAGCTCCATAATTTCTCCACCAGTACCTATGAATGGAATAAGCGGTCCAGGGGTTGTTCAAAGAACAAGATAGGCAATATGTGGTATAATCTTAAAGAAAATGAAGGCATATCCAATAAAAATATTTACTATTGGTATTATTAAGAATGGTATAATCAATATTGGATTTAATACTATAGGTAATCTAAAGATTATTGATTCATTAATATTAAATATTCCAGGTGCAAGAGATAATTTTGCAATACCCCTTTAATCTTTCATTTTAGAGAATAAAAATATTTCTATTATTAATCCCAAAGTCATTCCTGAACCACCATAATTAGAAAAAGCATCAGTTAAAGCCTAGGTTGTTTCGTATGGAGCTCCCCAAGCTGTTCCATTGGCTTGAACGAAAGCTAAGTTAGCTTGATTTGCTTCTGAGAACATAGTATCTTTTACTGCTGCAATAGTATTAGGTCCATGAATACCCATTATCCATAATAGGTTTGATACTATAGCAAATGTAGCTACTGAGAATATACTGTCTCCAATTTTAGTTAATGGTGCTTGCAATGAATTATATATTAAAGTATGAATTCCACCACCATCTGTAACCTTTAATAATAAGAAATTACCAATTGAGAAGCCCATTACAACTATTATTATTGGAAGTAATATCTTAAATGTTCTAGCAACTGCAGGTGAAACTTGTTCTGACATTTTTATAAAATCATCCATAATAACCTTTTATATTAATTCCTTCTTTATACCATGCCCTTCTGCTTAATATGAAGCAGATACTGCTCCAAACAAAAAGTCTTTTTCGAACTTCATTAATTAATCTTATATTATAAAAAAAGTCTAATTTAAAATAATCCATCACTTTACATTTATTGTATAGTAAAGGCTCGTACCATAAGGTGATTTACTTTTAAATGTTGATTTTAAATGTCTTTCTAAATCTGCAGCTGACAATTCTGTTTCAGCTGAGTAAACTATTTTAATTCTATTTTTATCATCTAGAACTGTTAACTTAACCTTATCATCTTCAAAGTTATCAAAAAACCCTCTTATAAATTTCATTTGAACTCCATTTATTTCTACTTTATGCATACCAGTACCTCCTAATCAATTATTGCAAAATTAGCTTTAATTTAATTTTACAATAATTTCATTTTAAAAACTTCTTTTTAGAACTAAATAAAACAAATTTCATTTTTTATAATTTGTTTTATTTATGTAACAAATTGTTATCTTTATTTTATTAATTTTATAGATAAAAATATGTGAATCTAAAGAT
>NZ_JAWGSV010000343.1:0-2649 GCF_032552055.1 Clostridium sp.
AGCTTAGACTGTAGTTTTCTTAAAGTATTTTTTTCTTCTTCTAGTCTCATAAATTCTTCATTATAATTGGTCAAGATATCTCCTCCTAAAATAATAGCGATAAATATATTATAAGGTATTAAATACTACATATCAAGAGCTTGTAGTAAATTATTTTAAAATATTATAAATAAGTAATAAAATGAAAATTTTCTTTAAAATATAAAATAATATACTTTCCAGTATAAAATCTTTATGATATCATTAAATAAGAAAAGTGAAATAACATTTTGAAAACAATTGCAAAATTAGATTTTTTTTACGAGCAATTGACAGAAAATTTCAAAAGTATAATCAATTCTAAAAACTAACGTAGTGGGTAGGGGGAATTTTTATGTCACAACAAATAAAAAAAATAGCATTACTGACAGGTGGTGGAGATTGTCCAGGATTAAATGCAGTTATTAGAGCCGTAACTAGAACAGCAATATTGAACTATGGAATGGAAGTAATAGGCTACAAATTTGGTTATAGAGGATTATATAATAATGATTTCGTACCTCTAACATTAGATAGCGTATCAGGAATCCTTCCTAGAGGAGGAACTATTTTATATAGTTCAAATAAGGACAACTTATTTGATTATTTAGTTGAAGAAGATGGCGTTATGGTAAAAAAAGACGTTTCAGATGTGGCAGTTGAGAATTTAAAGAAAGAAGGAGTAGATGTATTAGTTGTAATAGGAGGAGATGGTACTTTAACTTCTGCTAGAGATTTTGCAAGAAAAGGAGTTAAAGTGATAGGAGTTCCTAAGACTATAGATAATGACTTAGCATCTACAGACGTAACTTTTGGGTTTAATACAGCTATTGATGTAGCAACTGAAGCTTTAGATAGACTTCATACTACAGCTGAATCTCATCATAGGGTTATGCTATGCGAGGTTATGGGAAGAGGTGCTGGATGGATAGCATTAGAGTCAGGAATTGCTGGCTCAGCTGATGTTATTCTTTTACCAGAAGTTCCTTATGATATTAATAAAATCGTTGATAAGATTAAAGAAAGAGAAGAGGCAGGAAGAAGATTTAGTATAATAGTTGTAGCTGAAGGAGCTAAGCCGAAAGATGGTGAAGTAGTTATAGCTAAGATAGTTGCAGATAGTCCAGATCCGATAAGGCTTGGAGGTATTGGTAATAAATTAGCTGATGATTTAGAAAAACTGTTACCAGATAAAGAAGTTAGATGTACAGTTCTTGGACATATTCAAAGAGGGGGAATAACATCAACATATGATAGGATACTTTCTACCAGATATGGAGTTGGAGCTGTAGAGCTAATTAGAGAAGAAAAATTTGGACATATGGTCTGTTTAAAGGATAGTAAAATCTCAAGTGATAGCCTAGAAAATGTTATTGGTCAAAAATCAAAGCTAGTTGATCCTAATGGTGAATTAGTTAGAATGGCTAAGAAAATAGGAATTTCTTTTGCCGATTAAGGGAATTATAGGTGGTGGAGATATTTCTTCACCACTATTTTAATAAAATTATAAATTTTTTAATGGAGACTTCAAAATTTTCTGACAATATGATATAATTTTAGTAGGCATATAATTACAGTAAAGAAAGCTGGAGGGTATTATGAAGGAGATAAAGAAATATTTAGAATCAAGAATGGGAACATACGGATTTTTCTTTGAGGATTTAAAAAGCGGGTTTATTTATGGGTATAATGAAAACGTTCAGATTACAGCTGCAGGTTGTATGAAGTTGCCTATAGCAGTATCATTAATAAAAGCTGTAGAAGATAAGAAACATGATTTCTTAGATAAGATAAAGATAGAGAGTAAGGATAAGGTTTATGGTACGGGTATAATTCACGAGTTTAGTGAAAGAGAATACACTCTCTTTGAATTATTAGTTGCAATGTTAATCCAAAGTGACAATACTGCTGCTAATAAGATTATAGATATTCTGACTATGGATAAAATTAATGAAGATATTAAAGGAATGGGTCTTAGAAACACAGTTTTAAATAGAAAGACTACTGATGAAAGAAATGCAAAGGATGAAATAGAAAATATTACTTCAGCATTAGATTTATCTAAGATATGGAAGCATTTATATAATGGAACATATTTAAATAAAGAAAATAGTCAGATGCTTATTGATATATTAATGAGACAACAGATTAAGAATAAATTAGCACTATATATTTCTGATGATTTAAAATATGAAATTTCTAGTAAAACAGGTGATAAAGCTGGAGTTGAAAATGATACCCAACTTATTAGATTATCTAAAGGTAATTTTAGCTTCACAGTTTTATCTATGGGAATACCTAATAGCGTGTATGGAACAGTTACATTAGCAAAATGTGGGAAGATGATGTGGGACAATGTAATGAATAACTGGCATTAAAATTAAAAATGTGATAACTCCTAGGTTTCTAGGGGTTATTTTTTTACTAAATTTAATTAATATATTTAATGTAAATTAAAAAGCCTTACTAGAACTTTGATTCTAGTAAGACCAAAATATAATTAAATCTTAGATGAATAGGAACTAAGATGTTTATGAGAAAATATTTTTATAAAAAATTATATTACAGGAAAGTTAATGATTAACTATATAGTTATATCATCAACATTTACTGGAACAGTAACATTATCAT
>NZ_JAWGSV010000344.1:0-2639 GCF_032552055.1 Clostridium sp.
AAACAGATAAGATACAAAGAAAAATCGAACAACTTATCCACAAATTAATCCACAGGTGTGGATAAGTATGCTGTGAAATAAAGTTATTCACATTCAATATTAATAATAACATAAGTTAAATGAACTATTCAAGAAGTTATCCACAAATAATATTATAATATTATATATATTTATCAACAGATTTTGAAAATTATAGTGTATTGACATCGAATAGCTCTCTATATATAATAATAAGGTAAATCTTAAAATTGGGATTATAGTTTTTACTATAGAAATTACAATATTAAAAGGGGGTGTAGTGAAATGTTCATGACATACCAACCAAAAAAGAGACAAAGAAAAAAAGAACATGGTTTCAGAAAGAGAATGAAAACTTCAGCAGGAAGAAATGTTCTTAAGAGAAGAAGACAAAAAGGTAGAAAAAGATTAACAGCATAAGGGCCGCAAATAGTGGCCTTTTTTCTGCAATAGCAGAAAAAAAGGAGAATAAAGTTTCTAATGATGTACAGGTTGAAAAAAAACAATGAATTTAAACTAGTTTATAGAAGAGGAAAATCTTCAGCTAATAATATATTAGTTTTATATGTATTTAATAATAATAGAAATAAAACTAAAGATGGAGATACATATAATAAGGTAGGTATTTCAGTTAGTAAAAAGGTTGGAAACAGTGTTGTTCGTAGCAGGAGTAAACGATTGATAACTGAAAGCTATAGACTAAATGAAGAACAGCTAAAAAAAGGTTATGATTTTGTTTTTGTAGCCCGAAGTGCTATTAAAGAAAAAAACTTCTTTGAAGTTGAAGAAGCAATGAAAAAACTTTTTTCAAAGGCAGGCTTGTATAGGCAATGAAGAAAATTATGTTAAAATCTATACATTTATATAGAAAATATATTTCACCGATGAGACCACCAACATGTATATATGTTCCATCATGTTCACAATATGCTATTGAAGCAATTACTAAATATGGTGCTATAAAAGGTGGTTTTTTAGCAATAAAAAGAATTATAAGATGTCACCCTTTTGCAAAGGGTGGCTATGATCCAGTGAAATAAGGAGGTTGCGCGCTAAAATGATGAAGTTTTTACAACCGATAACAAATTTTTTAACGATTATATTTGAAGGAATGCATGATATTATCATTAATATATTTAATATGGAACCAAGTGGTGTTTCATATATATTAACGATTGCTTTATTTACTCTAATTATTAGATTATTAATATTACCTTTAAATATAAAAGCTAACAGATCCAATGTAAGAATGCAAGAAATTCAACCAGAATTAAATGCTATTCAAAAGAAATATGCAAATGATCCACAAAAAATGCAAGCGGAATATTCAAAGTGCATGAAAGAAAATAATGTAAGTATGTTTGGTGGGTGTTTACCAACTTTATTACCTTTACCAATACTATTTGCTCTGTACTATGTATTTTTGACTATTAATGTTAATCAAGTAACAGATACATCATTCTTATGGATACCAGATGTATTTGAAAAGGATCCATACTTTATACTGCCTGTTCTGGCATTCCTAAGCACATATATTCCAAGTTTACTTTTAAGTAAATCAATGCCTAAGAATGAAGATGGTAAGCAAATGAATATGGGAACTATGAACCTTATGATGGCAGGTATGATGGGGGTTATGGCTATTAACTTTGATTCTATCTTAGTTATTTATTGGATAATAGGTGGAGTTATACAATTAGGGCAAACATATTTCTTAAATTATCTACCAGCTAAGAAAAAATTAGCTGCTAAAGAGGAAGAAGAAAAGTTAAAGGTAGCTACAAATGCTAAGAAAGCAACACCAAAGACTAAGAGAAAAAATTAATTATTATTTAGTATTATACTAGGTGGTGAATAGGGTATGAAAACATTTGAAATGTCTGGGAAAAATGTAAGTGAAGCATTAGAAAATGCATTAAAAGAGTTAAAACTTACTGAGGATAAGGTTGAATACGAAGTATTAGACGAAGGGTCTAAGGGGTTTCTAAATTTAATTGGTGCAAAACCTGCTAAAATTTTAGTAAAAGTAAAAAGAGATTATAAGGAAGAAGTAAAGCTATTTATTAGAAATATTCTTAATGGTATGAATGTACAGGCTGAAATTAAAGTTAAAGAAGAAAATGATGTAGTTTATATCAATTTAACAGGACCTAAGATGGGAATTATAATTGGATATAGGGGGGAAACCTTAGATTCATTACAATATCTTGCATCTTTAGTAGTTAATAAAGAACATGATATACCTTATAAAAAAGTAGTCTTAGATACTGAAAACTATAGAAAAAAGAGAGAAGAAACTTTAATTAGGGTTGCTGAAAAAACTGCATATAAAGTTAGAAAAACTAAAAGAGCTTACAAATTGGAACCGATGAACCCATATGAAAGAAGAATTATTCATTATGCTTTACAAGATAATGAATATGTATATACTTTTAGTGAGGGCGATGAACCTCATAGAAGAATAGTAGTTGATATTAAAAAATAGGTGAGGAGGCCTCAAGGCTTTCTTACCTTTTATTTTTTACAAAATAGATGAATTAGAGAATATATAAATTAATTTTTTATTAAATAACATCCTACGTAATAGCATCTATGTAGATTATATTTATTTTGACTTAATA
>NZ_JAWGSV010000345.1:0-2631 GCF_032552055.1 Clostridium sp.
GATATAATCTGCTCCTTAACCTTAGGCAAATACTCCTTTGTATTTTTAAACTTCCCTACTTCGTCTATCATACCTTCAACAAGAAGGAGAGCTGCTGCAACTGGTGTCTTTAATTGATGAGAAGATGCTCTTAAAAATATATCTTGTCTTTTATTCTCTGCTACTAAAAGCCTATTTTTCTCTTCTAATTTAATAAAACTTTCATTTAGCTTGCTATATAACTCATTTAAGGTATCTCCTAATAGAGCTATCTCATCTTCCCCCTTTATTTCAATAGGTAATGCTTCATTTATATTATTCTCTTTAATAAATTCTGCATGATTTGCAAGCTTCTTAATTGGAATTATTATTTTTCTAGAGAAAAAGTAAGTAAAGACTAATAATATTAAAATAAGAACAGCTATTATCATAGGTAAGCTTTGTAATACTATGGCTCTAATATCTTCAATTTTAGGTGTCATTACAGATAATAAAGATACAATTATCTCTCCCTTATCAATTGTAATCGCAAAATATGCTGTAAAATAATTTATTCCATCATAACTATTAAACTCATAAATTACAGTCTCATCTGAAACAATATTCATTTTACTTGTGCCTTCATTAAGTACATTCTTATTATCACTTTCAATAAACTCAAAATTCACTGGTAAATCCTTAAGAAATACTTCCTGATTAAAACTTTTCTTTAAAGTATCAAAAAGCCTTTCAAAGTAAGTATCGTCATCTTTTAATTCCTCTATATTCTCTGAGTAATATCTAAGTTCATCTAATAAACTATTTAAATCATTATCTTTAATAGTAATTTTAGCTGTACCGAAAGTATTGGATGCATATATATTACTACCACTAGAGGGTACTCTAACACTAAGAGTTGCCGTTGGATTAGGGGAATGTATATTATCATAATTTTTATTCTTTATATATTCTTCATGAATTCCCTTTATAGCTTGATAATTACTTTTTCCTTGATAATCAATGTATAAGGAAGGTAACATTATAATAAAATAAACTAGTATAAGCGAAAGAATAATTCCTGAAAGTATTGAACTATAGATAAATGTCTTTTTAGACAAGTTCATCAAATTCCCTCCTTATTAAACTGATATCCAACTCCAATAACTGTTTTTATATAATTATGAGGTAGCTTTTTTCTTAAATTTTTAACATGAGCATCAATAATTCTATCACTAGAAATATAATCCTCATTAAATATCTTCATTATTAATTGCTCTCTATTAAATACTCTATTAGGTTCCTTCATTAGGGTTTGTAATAATAAAAATTCACTTAATGTTAAATTTAAGCTTTGTCCCATATAATAACCTTGATATGTTTTATCATCTATATAAAACTCATTATTATCATTATCAATGTTTTTCTCAGTAAGACTTCTTCTTAAAACAGCTTCTATCCTTTTTAATAGTAATAAAGGTGAAAAGGGTTTGATTACATAATCATCAGTTTTTAAATTAAAAGCCTTAAGTTGAGTTTGCTCATCTCCAAGAGCTGTAAGCATAATAGTAGCCATATCTTTTTTATTTTCATTTATATATTCTAAGACCTCTAATCCAGTAACTTTAGGAACCATTATATCTAAAATAGCTAAATTAAAATTATCCTTTTTTAACATCTCAATAGCATCTTCTCCATTAGATACACAAGTCACATAATATCCTTGCATCTTCATATACTCAGTTGTAACCTCAAGAATATTTGGTTCATCCTCTAAAAATAAAATCTTAATCATAATTTCCCAATCCCCTTATATTAATTTATAAAATAATTATACATTAATTGGAATATTTCTCATAATTTAATATTGTCCACTTTATAATCATAGCTTAATTATAATTTTTCTATATGAATTTAGTATGAAGATAACATGTAGGCTTAATAAAATGAAAAAATTAAGGACTGAAAAAATGAAGGAATGAGGCTTTGCTATGCAAAACCTCATTTATTTTAAAGATACTCTTATAAAAAATCTGCAAAGATTTTTTTTAAACATTCTTTCATTTTTTAATTTTTTCATTCTTTAATTCATAAAATGTTGTGCATTTTATGACAACTTATATAATAATTCCTTATAATATTATTCTTAATTCTTCTAATACTATATATGAGTATATTTTAGGAGGTACTAATTATGAAAAGTGAAAATAAAAAAGTCCATTCTAAAGATAATTATCTAAAGAATGGATCTAAATCTCAAAATCAATATGCTAAAAATCATTATAATTTTACTACTGAAGAACCTGCACTTAATGAAAGTGGAATTGAAGCTAAGAAAAAAGGATTTTAGAAAAAGCTGCGTCTAAGCAGCTTTTTCTAGTTAATTATTCTAACTTTATAATTATATGTTTTAACTAAATATAATTAAATTATTGAATTGCTTATTTGATATATTCTTATGCTGTAAGAAATAATGCAAAGTAAAACAAGAATATAATAGTCCCTACACCAATGACTAAGAAGATTAAACGCTTTTTCATAATTATTCCTCCTAATTATTTATCTTTAAAAACTATTTCATACTTGTCCAAATCATATTCCTTAGCAAAAAATCCAGTTAATACTGTTTCAGCATTACTTCGAGCATTTTTTAATAACCCATTTGCAATAGCATCT
>NZ_JAWGSV010000346.1:0-2625 GCF_032552055.1 Clostridium sp.
TGATAATATCAAACTACGATATCGGATTATGATATTAGTGGGAGGGGGAATTTATGGGAATATTAAATATAAGAAATCTTACTTTTAAAGATAAAGATAATACAATAGTTGACAATGTATCTTTAATTATAGAAAGGGGAGAATGCATTTCTATAGTTGGAGAGTCTGGAAGTGGTAAAAGTACACTTCTTAGATTATGTGCAGATTTAATTTCTCCATCAGCTGGAAGTATAGAATATAATAATAAAAATTATTTAGAATATAATCCTGTAGATCTTAGGAGAAGCATTAGTTATTGCACTCAAACACCATATCTTTTTGGGAAGGATGTTTACGAAAATTTATGTTTTCCCTTTAAAATAAGAAATAAAGAAATTGATAATAATAGGATATATAAGCTTTTAATTGATTTTTCTTTAGATAAATCATATTTAGATAAGGATATAAATTTATTATCAGGTGGTGAAAAGCAGAGAATAGCATTGATTAGAAATTTAATTTTTACCCCTGGAATATTATTATTAGATGAGGTAACTTCAGCTTTAGATAGTAATAACACAATGATTGTTGAGAATTACATTAAGTTTTTAAATAAAGAAGGCGTAACAGTGATTTGGGTTACTCACGATGAAGAGCAAAGTAAGAGGATTTTCAATAGAAAGATCTATATTAAAAATGGGAAGATTGAAGATATGGAGGTGATTGAAAGATGAGTACAGAAGCTTTAGTTATATCATCAATGTTAGTTGCTATTCCAGTTTTCATATCATATAAAGATAAGTTAGATTTAAGTAGAGATATAATTTTTAGTGTTATTAGAGCTGTACTCCAACTTATTATAGTAGGATATTTGTTAGATTTTATTTTTGGACTTGAGAAACCAATATATACAATACTACTAATTATAATAATGATATTTAATGCTTCGCTAAATACTAGGAAAAAAGAATTGTGTATAGAAAGACAATTATTGATTTCATTTATTTCAATCTTAGTTGGTACAAGCATAACTATTACTGTATTAGTGTTATCTAATGCTATTAAATTTACTCCAAGTGAAATCATACCTGTAGCTGGGATGGTAGTAAGTAACTCTATGGTTGCTTTATCATTATCTTATAAAAATTTAAATTCAAGCTACAAAAATAATGGGGCTTTAGTAGAAGTTAAACTAGCATTAGGCGCAGATATAAAGGAAGCCTCTAGGGATATAATAAGGGAAAGTATAAAGATATCTATAATGCCTAGCATAGATTCAGCAAAAACTTTAGGAATAGTATCTCTTCCAGGAATGATGACAGGCTTAATTTTAGGGGGAGCTTCCCCACTTGTAGCAGTAAAGTTTCAAATAATGGTTACTTTTATGATATTATCATCTACTTCACTTTCAGTTATGATAGCAACATATTTAAGTTATAAAAAGTTCTTTAATGAGAGAAAACAATTGAAATATTAAATGACCTTTAAAAATGATCTATATGTATTTACAAAAGAGATATAATATTAATAATTGTAACTTAAATAAATAAGGGGATGAAATTTTGAAGGATCAAATAGTAAGGAAAATATTTAGTGGACTTATATATATTCATATTTTACATCATGGTAGTGAAGATAACTTTTATGGAAGTTGGATGATAGAGGAGCTAAAGGAGCATGGCTATAATGTTAGTCCTGGTACTATATATCCAATATTAAAGACTATGGTTGATGAAGGTTTACTTATAAGAGAAGATAAGATAGTTGGTGGTAAAATAAGAAAATACTATGAGGCTACAGAAGAGGGGAAGAATCTTTTAATTGATCTTAAAAAGAATTTGAAAGTTTTAATGGAAGAAATTCTTTAGATATATAAGAATGGATGTTGTAATTGTTAGTTTATACAACATCCATTTTGTTAATCAATATTTTTAATTTGCCAATCTATAGGTGTTTTATTAATAGATTTTAGAAATTCATTTGCTTTAGAAAATGGCTTGCTTCCAAAGAAACCTCTAAAGGCTGCCAGTGGACTTGGATGTGGGGATGTTATTATAAAATGATTTTTATTAGTTATAAGCTTCTTTTTAGCTATTGATGGATTTCCCCACAAAATAAATACTATGGGATCTTTTCTCTCATTTAATAAAGATATTATTTTATCGGTGAATATCTCCCAACCCATATTTCTATGAGAGTTAGCTTCATGAGCTCTTACAGTTAAAATAGTATTCAATAATAGCACACCTTGTTTTGCCCAGTCTTCTAAATATCCATTGTTAGGTATATAGCAACCTAAATCGGAGTTCAACTCTTTATATATATTTAGTAATGAAGGTGGAATTTTTATGCCTTTATTCACTGAAAAGGCTAAACCGTGGGATTGATTAGGACCATGATATGGATCTTGCCCTAATATAACAACTTTAACATCTTTATATGGAGTAAGCCTTAAGGCATTAAATATATTATTCATATTTGGATAAATCGTCTTTGTTTCATACTCTGAAATTAAAAAACTTCTAAGGTTTTGATAATATTCTTTTTCAAATTCTTCTGCTAATAAGTCTTTCCAGTCATTATCTAATACTTTTTTCAAGAAAATCACCTCGTTATATCATTAAAATTAACATTATTATTTTATTA
>NZ_JAWGSV010000347.1:0-2586 GCF_032552055.1 Clostridium sp.
ATTTAATATAAAATATATATTATTATAAATTTTGGTTATATCGGTATAAAATTTCTAAGTAGTCAAATAATAATATTGCAACTAATTATTATAAATGTAAGGAGGTATCTCGGAATAATGAAAGCAACAGGGATAGTTAGACGAATTGATGACTTAGGAAGAGTTGTTATACCAAAAGAAATAAGAAGAACTTTAAGGATCAGAGAAGGAGATCCTTTAGAGATTTTCACTGATAGAGAAGGTGGAGTAATTTTAAAGAAATATTCACCTATTGGAGAATTAACTGACTTTTCAAAGGAATATGCTGAAAGCTTACAACAAGCAATAGGACATATTGTTTTAATCGCAGATAAAGACGCTTTTATTTCAGTTAGCGGTGCTTCTAAAAAGGACTATATCGAAAGAAAGGTAAGTTCTGAATTAGAAGAAATAATGGAGGAAAGAAAGGCTGTTCTAATAACAGAACAAAGTAAAGCCATTCCATTACATAATGATGAAGAAAGTGGAAATTATTCAAGTCAAGTTATATCACCAATAATAGCTGAAGGCGATGCAATAGGTGCTGTTATTATACTATCTAAGGAGTCAGGAGAAAAGCTTGGAGAATTAGAGTTAAAGCTTGCAGAGACAGCTTCTTCTTTCTTAGGAAAGCAAATGGAACAATAGAACTAATTAATTAAATATAAAGTTATCAATAAAAGTAATAATACCTCTAAACTTTAAATAAAAATTTATTAACAGCAATTTAAGTTTGGAGGTATTTTATGAAGAAACAATCATTAATAAAGGCAAGTTTAATTTTAGGAATAGCAGGAATAGTTGCAAGATTTTTTGGATTATTCTTTAGGTGGCCACTGATTATGTTGATTGGTGATGAAGGTGTTGGGTATTATCAAATGTCATATCCTCTATATATGTTTTTCGTTGCAATGGCTTCAGGAGTTCCTGTAGCAATTTCAAAAATGATATCAGAAAAGAAGGCTAAGGGAGATATAGAAGGTATATTTGTAATAATAAAAGAATCTACATTGCTAATGATGATACTTGGAATTGGTACAACCCTCATATTATTCTTTTTTGCTAAACCTATTATAAGATTTGTTCAGTGGGATATGAAATCCTATTATGCATTACTTGGAATATCCTTTGCACCTTTTGTTATTTCTATAATGACTATTTATAGAGGGTTCTTTCAGGGGCTTCAAAATATGACGCCTTCAGGAGTGTCACAGATTTTGGAGCAGCTAGGTAGAGTAGTAATTGGAGTAGGACTTGCTATTTTCTTATTACCTAAAGGAATTGAATTTGCAGCAGGTGGAGCAGCTTTTGGAGCAGCAGCAGGTGGAGTAATAGGTGCAAGTTACCTTTATGAAAAATATAAAAAGGTAAAAAAGGAAATGTGGAATAAGCGGGTTAAGAGCAATCCAGAAGTATTAACTTCGATTTTAAGAATAGCTTTACCCATATCTTTAGGTGCTACAGTAGGAACTATTATGAGCTTAATAGATTCTATACTAGTTCCACAAAAGCTTATGCAATCAGGAGTAACATCAGAAATGTCCACAGTTCTATACGCTCAACTAACAGGAAAAGCAAATGTAATAACTAATATACCATTAACGTTGTCAATGGCATTAGGGACAGCCTTAATTCCTATCATAGCAGAAAACTATATAATGAATAGAAGAAAAGATGTGCAAGACAAGGTTCAATTATCTATTAAGTTATCAATGCTTATAGCAATGCCATGCACCCTTGGATTATATTTTCTAGCAGGACCAATTATGATGATTATATTTCCTGGGAAATATGATGGCATATTAATTCTTAAGTATTTATCAATATCTGTGCCATTTATTATAATAACTCAAACTACTACATCTATAATGCAGGGGATAGGTCATTATATAAGACCAATAATTAATTTATTTATTGGGTGCATAGTTAAAGTTGTATTGACTTATTTATTAGTTCCTATTCCAGAGATAAATATATATGGAGCTGTTATTGCTAGTATAGCTGCATATATTATAGCTACTATATTAAATATGATATCTATTAAAAGAAAGCTTAAGCTTAGCTTAAATGTTATTCAAACCTTTATTAAGCCAATTATTGCAGCTGTAGTTATGATAATAATATCCTTATTTTCTTATTCTTTTGTCTATACTAAAACTGGAAGTAATACTTATTCTTGCTTAATAGCTATATTTTTAGGTATTATTATATATGGAATACTAATATTAACTTTAAGAATATTTAGTATAGATGATATAAAAAATAGGATAGTAAAAAATTAAGGATAAGGAGAGATCCTAATGATAAAGATAATAGGTTTAGGACCTGGATCACCAGAAGCTTTAACTGTTGGAGCCGTTAAAGCATTAGAAGAGGGGAAAAATGTTTTTTTTAGAACAGGAAAGCATCCGTCTATTGATTACCTAAAAGATAAAATTAGTGAATTTAAAACATATGACCATTATTATGAGACATCAGAAAATTTTGATGAGGTTTATAATAATATAGCAAATGATATAATTATCAACTATAAGGAAAGTGAAGAGTTAGTTTATGCAGTTCCTGGAC
>NZ_JAWGSV010000348.1:0-2550 GCF_032552055.1 Clostridium sp.
ATGTTCTAATTTCTAATCCTAATATATATAAACTACTATTTATAATGTGAGGTATATGTATGAAAAAAATTATTAGTTATAGTTTTCGTATCTTTTTAATTACTATTTGCTTAGTATTTAATATTATTTCTTTCCCTAAGGCTTTTTCTGATGTTAATTTATTAGAAAATGCTCCTAATGATAATAAGTTGCCCCATCACTTTCGCATGACTACTGATATTTCATCATTATCAGAATATAAGGATCTTAACTTATCTGGTTTAGATAAATTGAATATTTCTGGCAGTGGGCAATTTTCAGAAACTGGCCTTGATTTAATTAAAAAATCTCTTCCTAATAACCTTCCCATTCTTGATGTTGATCTAAGACAAGAATCCCACGGATTTATTAATGGAATAGGAGTCAGCTTTGAAAATCCTAAAAATAATGCTAATAAGGGATTAACTTTACCTGAAGTTCTATCTACTGAAAAAGCCTTATTACAATCTATTAAAATAAATACACCATTAACTTTTTATAATACTGAAGTTACAGTAACTCCAGACGACGTTAAAGATGAACTTACTCTTACATCTAATAAAAACATTGGATATATTCGTATTCCTGTAACTGATGGTTCTCTCCCAAGTGATGAAATGGTTGATTATTTTATTGATATGGTTAAGAATAATCCTGAAAATACTTGGTATCACTTTCACTGTAAGGCTGGTGTTGGAAGAACTACTACCTTTATGATAATGTACGATATTATTAGAAATCACAAAGAAGTAAGCTTAAATGATATTATAAAACGTCAAGTTTTACTTTCTAAAATTAAAGAAAAAAATGCCCAAGATTTTTATACTGGAAAACATTTTGAATTTTTAAACAGCTTTTATAATAAAATTAAAGCTAAAACTACCTCCTCAATAACTTTTGAAAACTTAAATTCTAATGATTGTTATATTAAGAATTCTAATATTCCTAAACATCTTTATGTTATTTCTGATAGTTATATGACAAAGGAAGAGCAGAGTATGATCTCTGCTCTTCAAGGCATTATATCTACAAAAACTAAGGAACAGATTTATATTTTAAATAATGATGAACCTGATTATAAAATATGGCTTGAGGATTTAACATCTAATTACAATATCACTTACGAAAATATATCAAATCCTTGGATTCTCTTAGAAAAATTTAAATCATCATTTAATGGGTACATACTATATAGTAATGAAAATCCACCTTCTATTAATAATGCATTTTCCCTTGCAGGTCTAAATAATTCAATACCTATAGAGAAATCTCTTGAAACAAAACTTAATGAACTTGGAATAAATAACTTAACTAAAGATTGCAGAAATACAGATAAGTACTGGGCCTATAAAAATTTATGGAATTCTGGTTTAAACCATTCTACAGTTATACTATTATCCCCTGAAAAGTCTATGGCATTACGAGATTATGCAATAATGTCTAAGTCTCTTATATTTTATGAGGAAGATGTAAAAGACTTTTCCCTAAGAGAAAATATATTTAAATCTATGGATAAAATAGCTCGTTGTCTAGGATGGGGACCAGATGAATTTAATAATGTAAGTATATCCTCTAAGTATGGAGTAGATATGATTGCAGCAGATTGGTCTTATAATTTATCTGTATTAAGTTCATTCCCTACAAATAAACAAACCCAAAAATCTAATAATGAAATTCCTAAGGAAGGTAATGTTCATTATGTAACCTTTATTATATCTGATGGTGACAATCAACAATGGCTCCTTGGAAGTAATTATAGTTCAGAAAAATGGTATGGATCTAAAAATAGAGGTAACTTTGATTTAGGTTGGTCAATAAGCCCTTCTCTTTATTATTTAGCACCTACTGTTTTCAATAAATATTATGAAAGTGCAAGCTCAGAAAAGTATTCAGATTACTATATAGTTTCTCCCTCTGGCAATGGATATATCTATCCAAGTATGTATCCAGAAAATAAACTAAATACCTATACAAAAAGATTGAATGAATATATGAAAAAAGTAGATCAAAAATATGTATTGATTATTGATGATGATGCCTTTTATAAAACTAATTTATGGGATAAATATACTGAGAATTCCAATATAGATGGAATTTTTTATTTAGATTATAAGAAAAATAATAATTATAATGGAGAAATAGTTTGGTCTAATAATAAACCAGTAGTCTCTTGTCGTGATTTACTATGGGGTGGGTTAGAGGATTCAAATCAATTAATTGAAAATATAAATTCTAGAGCTAATACTGATAATATAGACCTAACTAATGAAGCTGCCTACACCTTTGTTTATCTTCATGTATGGAGCAATGATATGAATATCCTTCAAAATGTAGTTACTGAATTAAATAACAATCCTAAAGTAAAAATTGTAGCTCCAGATGTTTTTATGAAATTGATTAAAGATAATGTTAATCCTAAATAATATAATTACATTTATGAAGTAGTCAGTTTACTTCATACTTCATAGAGAAAAGCACATTGTGGTTGATAATTTTATTATTTGGTTAAATTTACTCCTATATCTCTTTTAT
>NZ_JAWGSV010000349.1:0-2513 GCF_032552055.1 Clostridium sp.
ATCTAAGTAACCTTTAATTTTAATTAAAGGTTTAAATTTATTATTTCTTAGATACTTATATAGTCTTATAAAAACTATTTTTCTCTTTTTCTTCTTAAACTTAACTTTCTTTTTTTTAGAGGAATTTTCTTTTTTGTAAGAGTATTTTTTATGCTTCTTATTATTTTTATCTTCAATTATTTTTTTTAGAAATTTAATTTGAATTCCATCCTTTGAAGTGAAAATAAGTTTATTGAAAAATTTAAAGAAAAAGATATTATCAATAAAATTAACTTCTATTTTTATTGGTATTGGAAAAATAATTAATAATATTATAAGTGATAAAATAAATAGAAATATCATATAAAATCCTTTCTTTAAATCATAAAGTGTTCTTGCATTTTTTAAAGCAAAAAAATGTTTAAAAAAATTTTTTTGGAACAAACTACTCATAGATGGTTATATTAGAGGGTGATATTATGAAAATAAACAAAAAATTATCAATAGTCTTTTTAGTAGTATTATTGACAATAAATTTAAATGTTAATACAGCTAATGCATTTATTGAAGATGATATAGATTCTGATTTTGAAACATTAGATATAGTGGAAGATGTAAGTGATATTTCATTAGAAGATATAAATCCTAACAAACCTTTAAGGGTATCTGCTAGAAATGCTATAGCATTAGATGCAAAAACTAAAGAAGTGTTATGGGATCAAAATGGATATGAAATAGTTCCTATGGCAAGTACAACAAAGATATTAACTTGCTTAATAGCAATAAATTACGGAAACTTAGATAGAAAAGTAACCATCAGTAAAAATGCAGCATCTATTAGGGGTTCAACAGTAGGATTTAGATCAGGAGAAGAAGTTACAATGAGGGAACTATTATTTGGACTAATGTTTAGATCAGGTAATGATGCAGCTATAGCAATTGCTGAGGATATAGGAGGATCGATTGAAGGTTTTTCTAATATAATGAATGATTTTGCTAAATCCCTTGGAATATTAGATTCACACTTTGAGTCACCTCATGGACTTGATAGTGCAAAACATTATTCTTCAGCCTATGATTTAGCTATATTGACTTCAAAAGCTATGGAGTATCCTGAGTTTAGAGAATGTGTTGGCGAAAAAACTATAAGCAAGGATAAATATAATTTTACAAGAGATTATAGTAATATAAATAAGATTCTACATAGGATACCAGAAGCTAATGGAGTTAAAACAGGATATACTGGTGGAGCAGGAAAGTGTTTAGTATCATCAGTAAATCATAATGGTAGAAATATTATTATTGTAGTTTTAAATTGTGTGGATAGATGGAATGTAACAGAAAATATATATAAATATGTTACTGCAAATAATGAATTTATCACAAAAAGCAACAAGGAAATTCTAAAAGAAGAAAAATTAGCAGGTCTTGGAGATATAATAGATGAAGAAGATGTAACCTATGGATACAAAGAGACAGATGTAGCCAAGGTTGAAGTATTTAATAATAATTATGTAAATCAAGGAGATATACTAGGGAAAATATCTGTATATGATAAGAAGTATGAAAAATTTAAATCTCCATTAGTAAGTAATATAAATTTAAGTAAAGAAGAGCTAGAAAAAATTATAATGGGAAATTAGTCTAATATGAAAGGAATTATTGATTTAAAAACTTCCTATAAAGTTGACCTTATCAACTTTATAGGAAGTTTTAATGTTATTTCAAGAAATAGTTAATCTCTTATTTAAGTAAGATGCATGAATATGCAATAAAGACATATTATTATATATTAACGGAAAATAAAAAAAACATACTGATTAAATACGAGTACATATGATTTTGAAAGGTAGAGTATTTTGAAGATATGAATTACAGTATGGCTATTATTCAAATTTATAGGTATTAAATTACTTTTATGTTAAAATTATAAAAAGAAAGACCTCAAAAGATAGTGAGAGTTTTGAAGAGAATATCATTTCTATAAGGAGGAAACAGAATGAAGGTTAAAATTAAAGGAATGGGAATATATTTGCCTAAACGAGTAGCAACAGGTGAAGAAATAGATGAAATTATTGGTAAGAAAATAGGATGGACAAGTAACTATGTTGGTATAAAGGAGATAGGATATTACAATAATAAATAATTGTACCAATAATGGGTAAGAATAATATTTTTAAGTTTATAAATAAGAAGGAAAAGGAATTTACTATTTTACCTTCAGATTATTGCATAGATTCAACTATTAAATGCGGATTTGAGCATGGATTTAGAATTATAGTCCCAGCATATGCCAATACTACAGTTAATTATAAATTTATGACAGGAGAAGAAATCTATAAGTATTATAATGACTTTATTTAGAATGGTAGATATGCAGAGTGTGTTTCGGTAGAGGAAATTTTAAGTAGGATGAAATAAAATAATTATAAAAATATGTAAAATATGGTATAATATAAAATAGTTATGAGAAATATGATTTATATTATTTAGGAGGTATAGATTTGGAAACTCTATCTTTAATGTATTTCATA
>NZ_JAWGSV010000350.1:0-2495 GCF_032552055.1 Clostridium sp.
TTATATAATAATATAGTTTTTATATCATTTTTGCAATGTAATTTTTGTAAATAATACTTTTCTTATTCTTTTTTCTAATTTAAAAACCCAGTTTCGCTGATTTTTTCGCCTAAATTTTTATCTGTTAATTATTAATTGCTTATTGCAAAAAGGGCTGTTACGAAAAACAGCCCCGTTATTCATTCTTAATTTTATATCGTGCTACAGCACTCTTTAATATAGTTTATTGATTTTTTCTAATTCAAATGGAGTATTTTGATAGATGCAATAATTTAGCCAATTGCCAAATACTATATTGGCACTTCCCCTCCATTGTACTACTGGTATTTCATCAATATTATCTTTTGGGAAATAGTTCTCGGGGATAGACATTTCCATCCCCTTACTACAGTCCCTTAAGTACTCATCCTTTAAAGTATCCCTATCATACTCTAGGTGTCCTGTAATAAAGACTTGTCTCTTATCACTAGTGGCAATTATAAATGCTCCAGCTTCATCAGATTCTGCTAAAACATCAAGTTCCTTAACCTTTTCTATATCCTCTTTTAAGGTTGTAGTATGTCTTGAGTGAGGTGCATAAAAAATATCATCAAGACCTCTTGTTAAGTCTTCATTAATTTTATTCACCTTATGTGAAAATACTCCAAATATCTTCTTATCTAATGGATGTTTCTCTATATTATAATGATAATATAAAGCAGCCTGCGCTCCCCAACAAATATGAAGTGTTGAAAATACATTTTCCTTACTCCACTCAAAAATTTCTTCAAGTTCCTTCCAATATGCTACATCTTCAAACTTTAAAGTTTCAACAGGTGCCCCAGTTATTATTAACCCATCATACTTTTCATCCTTAACTTCATCAAAGTAATTATAGAACTTTTCTAAATGCTCTATAGGAGTATTTTGTGAAGTATAGGTTTTCGTTTGCAAAAGTGTAACTTCAACTTGTATTGGAGTATTTGATAAATACCTAAGCAATTGATTTTCTGCCTGAATCTTAATTGGCATTAAATTTAATATTGCTATTTTTAAAGGTCTTATATCTTGTGTTTGTGCTCTTTCTATATTCATTACAAATATATTTTCATTAGATAGAACTTTAAAAGCTGGTAATTCCTTCGGAATTTTAATTGGCATATAACCCCCTCCTTATTGAATATTAAAGCATAAATTCCATTATTATAAAAGTATCTTTGCTATTTTATTCCTTAAAGTCTAAATTCAGTATATACTATTAATAGAGTCTTTCTTAAAGGAGGTTGACAATTGGAAAAAAACTTTAAATTTTACTTTAAACTTTTTAAGGTTACTTTTTACGTAAGTTGTTTTAGTTTTGGTGGTGGTTATGTAATTATTCCTTTTTTCAAAAAATATTTAGTAGAAGATATGAAAATATTAACTGAAAGCGAGCTATTAGATATGGCTGCTGTTGCCCAATCCTCACCTGGTGCTATTGCAGTTAACTTATCCTCTCTAATTGGATATAGGTTCTTAGGAATTTCAGGGTCTATTATTACTTGTATAGGTACAGTGTTACCTCCCCTTATAATTTTATCTGTTATATCTGTTTTCTATGATGCATTTAGAAGCAATATTTATATTTCAGCAATCCTTAAGGGTATGGAAGCTGGAGTAGCTGCTGCAATTGTTAACTTAGTAATAGATATGAGCCTTACAGTATTTAAAGAGAAAAACTTACTACTTACTTTATTAGTACCAGTATCTTTTATAGCTAGCTTTTTCTTTAATATTAATGTAATACTAATACTGGTTTTAGGTGCAATACTAAGCTTTGGTCAAGCATTCTTAAGAAAAAGAAGGGAGGCTAATCAGATATGAATATATTATTTGATTTATTTATAATTTTCTTAAAGATAGGTTCCTTTAGCATCGGTGGGGGGTATGCTATCGTACCTTTAATCCAAAAAGAAATTGTTGATACACAAAATTGGCTAACACTTCAAGAATTCACTGATATATTAACTATTTCTCAAATGACTCCTGGTCCCCTTGCAATAAATGCTTCAACCTTCGTTGGAATAAGACTAGGCGGAACCTTAGGTGCTATAGTAGCCTCTTTTGCTTGTGTTATTACAGGTGTTATTGTCTCAATTACTCTTTTTAGATTTTTCAAAAAAAATAGCGATGTAAGTGAGATTTCAAATATTTTAAAGGGGTTACGCTCTACTTCTGTTGGCTTAATAATTGCAGCATCTCGCACAATAATCCTTATATCATTTACTGGCCAATCTAATATTTTTTTTAATTTAAAAACTATCAACTTATTAGCTGTAGGGATATTTGCTGTTTCGATGTTTTTATTAAGAAAATTTAAAATAAGCACCTTAAATATAATTTTACTTTCAGGATTAATAGGCTTATTTTTATATACATAAAAATAAGAAAGGCTGCCCTAAGGCAGCCCCATTAAAAAGTTATTGTAATACTATTATATTAATATAAAATTTATACTTTGCTATTCATATATAATA
>NZ_JAWGSV010000351.1:0-2474 GCF_032552055.1 Clostridium sp.
ACTTTACCTACTAAATATTTAACTTTATTAGTTTGTAAATTACCTATAAAATGCCACCTTATGTCTTTTGGAAGAATTTCTTCCTTATTTATTAACTCTTGAACCTTATTTTCCCCAAAATCTCTTTGATTTTTTTTATAAGCTAGTTCAATGTCTTCAATCGGCTTAGTCTTTGATACAGCTACTAAAGTCACATTATCCGGTATTTTTTTAACTATTTCTGCTATATTTTCTTCTATATTCAAGACATTACCTCCTATAAAAGTATCTAGTAGCAATTTACATAATGTATTAATTCTCCAAGAAGTCTTAAAATCCTTCATTTTTTTAATTTTTTTTTATTTATTTTTAATTTTTTTATTTATTTAACTTCGTATCTCTCCATGTATTTAGCTTCAACGAATTGCTTAGTTGCAGGAATTATCAATTCTTCTTTTTCCTCTATTTCAACTTTAATTCCTCTTATTAATAAATTTTGAATAAAACTATTATCTGATAATAAGTAAGCCTTCATTTCTTCAGGATTACCTATTGCATATATATAAAATGGACCTACAGTAGTAGAATTATCGTCAAAACCTATAGAAGCCCAATTACAACTTACTGATGTTTTGGGTAATACTCTATGACCATTTATTGATATAGCTTGTGCTCCAGCATATCTAATCTCATTAATAGTTCTTGCAAAATCATCTTCATGGAATAATTTCATATTCATTTGAAAGTTTGTATCTAAGACTTTATCTATATCAGCATCTTGAATTTTAATAATTAATCCTGGCCCTTTAACATCAGATATACCGCTTAATCCTCCATAGTCAATAAGTTGACTTTTCATATTTTCAATTAATTTTTTCTTTTGTTCAGGATCAGTTCCCTTATACTCATTTATCTTGTTTGCATACTCAATATTTTGGTTTTGAATATCTTCAATTTCTTTATAAAGCTTATTTCTCTCTTCAACTGCCTTTTTATAATCAACAGCATTTAATGAAGCTATATCTTTACTAGTATTATTCATATCAATAGTATTAATAATTAAAAAACCAGTAAAAACAGATGCAATTAAAATGAAAATTTTCCCTTTTAAATTTTTCATTTATTCACCTCTTTTATAGTTCTTCAATTTTTCAATTATCAACCTTCTTATTACAGCAAAGTTATCAAATATTCTTCCTCCAAATACTATTACAGCTGCTATATATACAGGAATACCAAGTTTATCTCCTAAATATGCAAGGCCTGCTGCTAATAATGCATTACCAAAGAACCCTGAAATAAAAATATCGGCTTTAAAATTCTTAGATAATGATGCTCTTACAGCACCAAAAACTGAGTCTAAACAAGCAAGTATTGCAACAGACATATAGGGAGATAATGTAGCTGGTATATTTACTTCTAATATTAATCCTAATACAATTCCCAGTAGTAGTCCTATAAATGCTATCATCTCATACCCTCCCTTAATTTACTGGAATAACATACTCATTTTTTAAAGTTTGAGTAGTTTTATTTATTATAATTTCATCACTTAAAACTATATCTTGTTTATAATTTGGAAGCACACCATAATCTAATCCGCCTGGAAAGTTAGCTCCAACGTTTAAAGCTTGTTTATCCCCTATTGCTTTAATTACGACTTTTTCTGTATGATCTATTTTTTCTGTACCAACCCATATCCATTTTCCAGAGTTTTTAATCCCAGTTTGAGGTGTAACTCTTACACCGTTAACTGAAATAGCTTCTGCTTTTTGATACCTTAAAAAGTTAACTATATGAACTATTTCATCTTCACTAATAATACTATTTGATGTATCATTATTAGATCCAAATATATTAGTTTTGGGTGTTAACGTTATTATAATCCCTGGCCCCTTCACATCTAATAATCCTAAATTCATTCTAGCATTATCCAATTGCTTCTTAATTTCTGCTTCAACTTCACCTTCCGCTGCTGCAGTTTCTTCTAATTTTTTTAGTTCTTCTGATAATGTATTATTAGTATTAACTAATTCTTCTTTTTCTTTCTTTAGAGATTCAACTTCTGCTGCAATATCTAAATTTTGATTAGATAAATTAGCCTTATTATTTTCATTTATTAATTTAAACTGATGTGCAAGCAAAAAACCTAATAATGCACATACAACTGCTACAAATATTTGTGATGTAATTTTTTTCATATAGCTGCCTCCCCTCATTCACTAACTTTTATTACTGGTGGTATTTCATCCACACTCATATCTATGTATCCCTTAGCAATTGTTCCTTGGTTAATTAAGTTTAATGCTAAGTTTATTTTATCTAAAAGATTTTCTCTATCTCCGACCCTTATTTCAACATTACCTATATAACATATAATACTATTAATATTGTTTAAATTAATTTCAGAAAACTTCTGCCCCTCAGGCATATTTTCAATAAGGGTATAAAACTCATCCAAAGTTTTAGGTACTTCTATATCATCAGATATAGAT
>NZ_JAWGSV010000352.1:0-2456 GCF_032552055.1 Clostridium sp.
AATCCCCAATGTAAACCAAACATAACAAATACTTGCCAGAAACCACCTATGAATAAGCCAGCTACTATTGGACTTAAATTATAAATACTCATTGTAACAGAACCTAAAGCATTAGATGCCCATGTTGCAACTGGACCTATAGCTATAAATGTAAGTGGAACAACAACTAATAATGTAAAAAATGGAACCAAGAAAGTTTTAACCACATCTGGAATAATCTTCTTAAATATCTTTTCAGCCTTAGATGCTACATATATTGATAAAATTATTGGAATAACTGTTGAAGCATATCCGCTCATTGGCATTACCATTGGAATTCCAAAGAAATCTAAGGTTTGTCCAGCTACACCCGCTATTGCTGGATATACTAATGATGCTCCAATAGCCATACCTGTAAATTGGTTCAACTTAAACTTTTTAGCAGCTGTAAATCCTAAGAATATTGGGAAAAAGTAAAATAAACAATCTCCAATTGCATTTAATACCATATAAGTTGAACTTGCAGCGTCTACTAATTTTGTTGCTAATAATATCGCATTTAGTCCCTTAATCATACCTGTAGCACAAAGTACTCCAAGTACAGGTTGGAATACACCTGAAATAATATCTATAAATGCGTTAAATGGACTTAACTTTTCATTTGACTCTTCTTCTGAAGCAGATCCAAATCCACCTATTGCAGCTACATCAGCATAAACATCAGGAACATGGTTTCCTATTACAACTTGATACTGTCCACCACTTTTAACAACAGTAACAACCCCATCCATATTCTTTAATACTTCTGTATTTGCTTTACTCTCATCTTTTAATTTAAAACGTAATCTTGTAACACAGTGAGTTAAAGAGTTAACGTTTTCTTTACCACCAACATTGGCTATAATGTCTTTAGCTAATTTTTCATACTTCATGAATTTTCTCTCCTTTAATTTTTATATTAATAATAAACTTTACTTAAAATAAAAATGGCGAGACCTAATACGATAGAATTTGAATCCCATTCTATCTGAATTTAGTCTCGCCTGCATTACCAGTAACAATCATTATTTATTTGTAAACCTTTAACTTGTCTTTATTTTATATCATTATTTTTAACTTGTCAATATTTTTATAAATTTATTTACTAGTTATTCTTTGTATATGCACTGTTAAATATAATTTTTCTTCATCATCAAGATCTTTCTCTAAATAATCCTCTATTTTTAACATACATTTATACGCATCTTTATATTTTTCTTTTACTTGTTTTAATAAAAAATCATCCTTATGTTCTAAATTTTCTTCTTTACTATTATTTTTGTTACTTAATCTTTTAAAGAAAAATCTTAAATGTGTAATAAATCTATCGTAACTCAAAGATGTATCATCTAATTTTATATTATATGTATATCTTACAATATTTAAAATGTCATTTATCATCTTAGTTTGCTTAGCAACATCTTCTACTTCTTTATAAGAACTATTTACCTGCGAATTTATTAGATGTAAAGCTATATTGGCAGCTTCATCTTCTGGTAACTTAATATCTAACTCTTCTTCAATAAAATTTAAAGATTTTAATCCTATTTCAAATTCCTTAGGATAAAACTTTTTTATTTCCCAAATTATAGCATTAGTTACATTGAAACCTTCTTTATACAGTTTAATTGTATTACTTATATGATCTGTAAGGGTTATATATATATATTCACTTATTTCCACATTTAATATATTTTTAGCATATTCTATGATATCATAGCTTACATAGATTATTTCTTTAGGCACATCTTCTAAAATCATCTTGAATTTTTCTGACGTATCTTTCTCTTTAAGAATAAAGGTTTTTTCAACTTTTTCTAAGTCTATTTCTTCCCCCACACTCTTTCTAAATCCAATTCCTCGTCCCATTACTACAACTTCACGTTTATCTGAATTTAATGCTAGTATTGAATTATTATTAAATATCTTTTTTATAATCATACTTCCCCTCCTTACCATTTACTTTTACTTTATTATTAAGAAATATTTTACATATACAAAAGCCTCAATTAATTAAATAGATAACTTATAAATCTACTTTAACTAATTGAGGTATCGCCTGATAAAATCAGTAACAATCCATAACACTTTATAAATATTTAATCAGTATTATAATATAGTTTTTAATATATATTGTCAATATTTTTCTAATTCTAAGTACTATTAGAAAAACTTAATTTACTTATAGAAAACTCGACTCGTATTCGCTCACTGAGTAAGTTCCTCCAATCAAAACAAGCTTTTTGGGGCTCACTTATTGCACAGCTCGTTCTTCATTATTTTAAACCCTATATATTTTTTTGTTCTAAAATTATAACTCTAAACAATAATTATTGTAACATTAATAATATCTCCTCATGATTCTAAAACGTCAAAAAAGGTTGTAGTATAAACTACAACCTATAACAATCTAAAATTATCTTCTATTTTGTTCTTTT
>NZ_JAWGSV010000353.1:0-2455 GCF_032552055.1 Clostridium sp.
AAAAATAGCCATTAGCAAATATACTAATATTTTATACTTAAATTTTTTTAAATACGTTGCTATAAACTTAAACATCCCCATGCCCCCTATTTAATTTTACATATTATAACTTTTATGTTATAATATGTATTTTATCAAAGTAATTAATCCTTGTCCATTTTATGGAAAATTATATTTTTAATTTTCGTCTATGTTTTAAACTACTATTAATTATTTATATATTAAAAGTGGATAGGTATCCCCTATCCACTTTGCCATGCAATTTAAATACTATTAATATTTAATAGTTTATATGTTTTTATTCTGATAAATCAAATGTCCATCCCATTTCTTCTAGTTTATCTAATATATCTTTAGGTATATCCTTTGCACTTCCTTTTTCTATAAGCTTACAACTATATATTGTAGTCCTTCCAGGGTAGGTTTCCATAATTGCATCGTAAGTAACTTCTATTTTATCTCCATTTTCTAAATCATCAAAAACATTTTCACTACCTGTTTCATTTGACATAACAATCGGTCCATTATTATCAACAATAATAATATTACTTCCATTAGTTGATCTTAAATATATGCCAGTCATAGAGGTTTTATTATTTTCAGAACATCCTACAAATAAAATCATACTGAAAATAAAAAGCGAAAAATATACTAATAGTTTTTTCATATCTCATACCACCTTTTATATATTTATCTGCTATCTTTACTCAAAATCTTTAATCATAATATAGTTATACTATATAGTACGTTATACTTAAATTAAATATGAGAAATTAAACAAAAAGTAGTATATAAATCCAAAAGGCACCTAAGTGCCTTTTTTCATTTATCTCACAAATAAATAATCAATTTTTGATAATTTATTTAATTTATCTGAATTTACATCTTTAATTTCATCTATTAAGTATTCTTTATTTAAAATACTGTCTTTTTTTAAATTCTTTTGTACAACTATTTTTTCACTTACTGCCATAGTCATAATAGCAACTAAGACGCTAATAAACTTCTCTTCACTAGTGCCTGCAGAAGCAACCCCAACAGATATTAAAGCAGCTAACATATATTCTAATTTAATAGCTTCAAATAAATTAAAACTTTCTCTATTTATTTCTCTATCAACAAAAAATTCGCTGTATCCATCTGTTAAATAGTATTCCTCACTCTTTACTACTACTATTATATTGTTTGCTTTTGAAAAATTTCTAAAGCCCACTCTAACTTCTATATTATCCCTAAACCTATCAATACAGGAGTTATCTTCTTTCCTATTTTTTTCATTATTAATAATTACTTTAAATTCATTTATACTTCCAATTACAACATTTATATTATATCTATTAATAATGCTTAAAGCAGTTTCCTTCTTTATAAAAGAATTTTCCTCTCCTATTAAATCTAAGATTATTGGCATTTTTCTTCTTCTAGCAATTCTTATTGATTTCTCAATATCCTGTATCTTTTCTTCACTTAAGTCTTCTAAGCTTACTAATAAAGATGCTATATCTTTATTGTTTGCATTATCACTAATTAATGAAGAAAAAAATACAGGTATTCCATTATATGCCGTAATACATTCAGCTAAATCCTTTAATAATAACGAATTTGAAATACAGTATATAAGAGGTTTACTTTTCTTCTGCAAGCTTAAGCACTCGTCTAAGGCTCTTACACCAATTTGCATCTTGTATCCTCTCTTACATCTTAAACTAATAATAGTATAAGACAGTGGCAAAGGAATCTTATTTTACACCCCACAACTGCCTTTGTACATATTATTCGACTTTATTTGCATATGTTACATCATTAATTTTTAAATAATTTTAATTATACTGCACCTATTTATCTATCTTAGAAGACAATTATATGGCTTTATAACTTTATACGCAATACACTAATTTATCTATATTAAAGCCTAATTGCTTTAATTAATTATTTTCTTTATAATTACATATATGAATGTTGTAGAATAACCTATTATGTAATAACTATCAAATAAATTAGATTTGAAAGCTTATTTAATAGCAGAATTGTTTTATTAGATGTTCTTACTCTGATATTCCAAAGATATAACATTTTACATGATGAAACAAATGTTGAGATACATAGATTAACATAGTCTTTACAGACTTATACTATTACTTGATATGACATCAAATTATATACGATAGGAGAATTAAAATGAACTGGATTGATAATATAAAAAACTATAAACCTTTTAATAAGCAAGAAAATTCAGATAAAGAAGCTATTTTATATGCCATGGACAACTTTAATAACTTATTAACTAGGGAGAACCCTTTAGCACATATAACTAGCTCAGGATACATAGTGAATAAAGATAAAACTAAAGTCCTTATGATTTATCATAATATCTATAAATCTTGGTCTTGGACTGGTGGACACGCTGATGGAGATGATGATTTATTATATGTAGCTATTAAAGAAGCTAAAGAAG
>NZ_JAWGSV010000354.1:0-2429 GCF_032552055.1 Clostridium sp.
CTCTAAAGTCTCTTCCCTGAAAGTCTCTGACTTTTTAAAATTTATTTCTTTATTAATTATATAAGCAGCTAATGTGCTAGTAGTTACTCCTATAAATCCAATTCCAAAAATCATTAATAATATAGCTACAATTTTCCCAATACTAGTTGCTAATAATACATCTCCATATCCCACTGTAGTAAATGTAACAACACTCCACCAAAGTGCATCTAAAAAGGTCATATCTTCAAGTAAGGCAATTATTACTGAAGTCAAAACTAATATTATTGTAGTAATAATAATCATATGATTAAAGGAATTAAGTATTACAGCTCCTCTAATCTTATTTTTAAATTTCAAAAGATAAATAATCACAAAAATAAACTTAATTATACTTATAGGTATATTAGTATTGATAAAATCATTTTTATTTATTAATATACTAATTTGTACTATTACTTGAATTGGAATAATTGAAAGTAAATCTATAAAATTAATATTAACTTTTCTTTTCTTATGAGTATCTAAAATCAAAATAATTATGTAATCAAAAACAAAAATAATACTATTAATCAACATAATAGTGTAGGCTATACTTATTACTGATGTTGGAAGTCTATACATAAGATCAATAATTATAAATATTCCTGACATCAAGGCAAGTAACCCAATAAATAATTCATACAAAGCCCTTTTTCTCATCTTTACCTCTAAAATAATTGTTAATAATATCTACATTTATATATTTATATTATTATGGCTCCACCTTTATTACTTAGGTATTATATAGCTAATTCAACCATGATTAGAAAAAACAAAAAAAGACTGTCTGTAATTTCCATCATTCTACTCAAATTATAAGTATAGCTAGAATACTTTAACAAATAATAACCAAATTTGGAGATGTAAAATTTAAGTACTTGATTTTATAGTTATAATAATTTCAAATAGAAAACCCATTTATAAATTATACAAGGCTAAATTTATAAGTGGGTTTTAATTTCCGAGCTTTTTATTTTTAATCTATTAATTCAAATCTAAATTCTTGTTTGGCATCTTTATATTTATTCTTATCAACCTTACTTAAAAACATATCTAAAGGTCTTGCATAAATTCCCTTATCATCGTAAAGAGCCTTATATAAAACTAAAACATTATCTAATGTCTCATTATGAAAATATCCATTCTCATTTTTATATATTGTAATATTCTTATTTAGCTCTGTATGATAAGCAATAAGCTTGTTAAAATAATTATAATCTCCTTCAATACTTTTCAAATTACTTACAGACATTACAGCATAATAATTATTTTTAAAGTGCTTATAAATTGCTGGATATTTTATTTTCCTCATAAAGTATTTCTCCTTAGTTTCATCTATTTATTTACCTAATTATTTATTTTTAATAACTTTGCTTTCCTATTCTTGTATATTTTTAGGTAGTCCTTTTTTATATTGCCTTGGCACTTCAATTTTTATATTTAACTTACTTGCTGCATCTAAAGCCCAATACGGATTTTTAAACATAGCTCTTCCTACAGCTACTAAATCTGCTTCTTCATTTCCTATAACTGAGTTTGCAAGATCCACTTCCTCTAGTCTTCCTACTGCAATTACTTCAGTATTAACATTTTCCTTAATTGCCCTAGCATAAGGTACTTGATACCCAGCATGAGTTCCTGGTCTTCCTGCTGCTACTATTTGACCTTCTCCACCTGCGCTTATATCAAATATATCTACTCCAGCTTCTTTATATGCTTTTGCAAGGCTAATTCCAGTATCTATACCATATCCATCCTCTACATATTCAATAGCAGAAATCCTCATTATTAATGGCATATCCTTAGGCATTTCTTCTTTAGCTGCCTTAATAATTTCTGAACCAAAGAGAGTTAAATCCTTGCCATATTCATCACTTCTTTTATTAGTACGTGGTGAGTGGAATTCATGAATTAGATATCCATGTGCCCCATGTATTTCTATAGTGTCAAATCCAGCCTTAACAGCACGTCTAACAGCTAATCTGAATTTTTCTACCATTTCCTTTACTTCCTCTGTAGTTAGCTCTCTTGGAGTCTTATAACTTTCATCAAAAGCAATTGGTGATGGTGCTACTGGAACTTCCGCATCTATTGCCTTCCTGCCTGCATGTGCTATTTGAATAGCAACTTTAGCACCATATTTATGACATTCATCAACTATTCTGCTTAAAGGCTCGATTTGATCATCACTCCATAAGCCTAAATCATAGTCACTAATACGTCCATCTGGTTCTACATCAGTCATTTCTATAATGATTAGCCC
Organism: Clostridium sp.; assembly: GCF_032552055.1. Lineage (GTDB taxonomy): Bacteria > Bacillota > Clostridia > Clostridiales > Clostridiaceae > Clostridium. Next base: position 2,285 of record NZ_JAWGSV010000354.1, read on the forward strand.
TGTTCCCCCTATAGCTCTACTTACATAGTGAACAAAATGCCAATCTGTTGCAATCCCATCCTTTTTATCAACTGAATATTGACACATTGGTGGAAATACTATTCTATTTTTTAATTCTAATCCCTTGAATTTATAAGATGTAAAT
>NZ_JAWGSV010000355.1:0-2374 GCF_032552055.1 Clostridium sp.
TTTAAATATTCAATAAGAAATTGATGATAAAATAATAGAAGAGGATTCTAGATAAAATAGAATTCTCTTTTATTATTTTTATTTTAAAATGTATGAACTTTTTATCATCATTGTATATCTAATAAGTAAGAATAGATAAGGGGGCAAGTAGATGTTTGAGGGGTATAAATTAGATTTAGTGTACAAGGCTAAGAAGGGAAATGGAAAAGCCTTCACTAAATTAATAGAAGAAAATATTAAAAGTATATATAGAGTAGCAAAAGGTATTTTAAGTAGTGAAGATGATATAGAAGATGCAATACAAAATACTATTTTAAAGGCATATTCTAATATTAAGACTTTGAGAAAAGAGGAACTATTTAAAACTTGGATTATAAAGATTCTTATAAATGAATGTAATAAAATTTATAACTTTAATAAGAAGTGTATAAGTCTAGATAAGGTTATAGAAGAGCAATACAATGATAAATATGAAAATTTAGATTTGAAAATTGCTGTAGATTCATTGCCAGAGGAATTAAGACTAGTTATAGTATTATTTTATTTTGAAGATTTAAAGATAAGTGAAGTTTCAGAGCTTATTGGAATACCAGAGGGAACTGTTAAATCAAGGCTATCTAGGGCAAAAACTAAAATTTCTGAAAGTATAAATGGAAAGGAGATAATGTAATTATGGATTTAGATAAAAGCTTAAAGAATATGTATAGTGAAGATGATATTAAGATACCCAATTCATTAAGAGCAAAGGTTAATAATATATATAGGGACATAGAATCCGATAGTAAGAGGAAGATTAGAAAAAATATATTGAAAGCTGCTGGATTAGTTTTTGCATTATTGATAGGAACTAATTTTGTTAAACCTTCCATTGCAGAAGAAATACCTATAGTTGGTCCAGTACTTAAAGTATTAAATAACCAATGGGGATTAGGAATTAAATATACAGAAAATGGCTTAGTAGTTAAAGAAGAATTTCATACAGAAAATCATATTATTAATATTGAGGCTGTTGATTTTAGGGGAGAACAATTATTAATAGTATATAAGGTTGAAGGAGAACTTGATTTTAAAGAGCCAACAATTTTTAGTCTTTCACTAGATGTAAAAGGGGATGGATTCATTGTTGAACAAGGGGGTGGATTAGCAACGGGGGGGCCTAATGAAGATGGTATATATTATGGCTACTCATTAACAAAAATAAATTTTGAAAAAAGTGAATACAATAATGAAGAAATAGTTGTAAGTATTTCTCCAAAGGCTATAGACTATATTAAAGATGGAGAATCGATTACAGAAGATATTAATGATTCAAGAGAAATAAAATTAACAATAAAAAATAGGGATTATAGGTAGAGTATATAAATTTAAATAATATGAAATTCGGCTTTGCTGGATTTCTTTTTATGTAAGATTGTAATTTATGAATAATATTTTCATTATATCAATATTGGATTAAATATAAATAAATGGTAAAATTAATTGCGAGTTAAGATATGGTTTTAGGGGAATAGAATGTTAAATAAAGTACTATATAAAATTATGTTAAGTAAGAAAGGATTTAGATATGAAAAAGTTAGCAGTAATGTTTCCAGGAATGAATTACAATAGTGACAAACCACTTTTATACTATACAAAAAAGATATTAAGTAAAGAAAATTACGATATTGTAAGTATTTCTTATGGGGAATTGCCTAAAGAAAAACAACCAGCCTTTGATATAGCTATAAAGAAAGCAGAGGAAGCAACTAAGGATATAAATTGGTCTAATTATGATACTATATTATTTGTATCTAAAAGTATTGGAACTATATTAGCAGGGGTAATAGCTACTAATTTACCTAAGAATATTAAACATATCTATCTTACACCAGTTAACGAAACGTTACAGTTTATAGATGGTGATGTAGTAGTTTTCTCAGGCAAAGAAGATCCAATGATGAATACTAAAGACTTAGTGGCAGAATGCAAGAATAAAGAAATAGAACTGTATTTATATGATGATTGCAATCATTCTATGGAAACAGGAGATGTTAATAAGGATATTAAAATACTTTCAGATATAATTGAAAAATGTCAAGAGTATATAAAGAACATATAGCAATTGATATAATTATTTATGATGATGAATAAGGTATTCACTAAGAAAGAATATTTCGCGAAAAGAAGAATTATATTATCAAGTATTAAATGGTTGTCTAAAGATAGCCATTTTTATTTTTCTAAAATTATAAGGATTACTCTGTAAATAACTTTTGAAATATACTTATATCCCTTGATTTTCAGTGCTCATATGTAAGTTTTCTATAAGGTGGAGTAAGGTAGGTGAAGGAAAAATTTCCATAAATTTAATATATATATTTACAAAGTATTAATA
>NZ_JAWGSV010000356.1:0-2374 GCF_032552055.1 Clostridium sp.
GTCCATACCAAACATTGCTGGTATTCCAATAAAGAATGGAATTATTAATATTATAGTCATTATTGTTATAATTATTGAATTTATAATTTTATTATTAGAAAAATACTTAGCTATTATATGCTCTTTTCTATCATAAACTCCCTTTTGTACAATGCCTTTATCTATATCTTTTTTTATCATTGGAAATCCTGTTAATGCTGCTGCCATTCCCAATATTAGAAGAGAAGTTAAGTAATCAAAAGCTATTTCAGCTGTACCAAACATTCTACCCTTATCAGAAGTTATGACAAAGAAAATTACTCCGTTAATAACTGCATTAACTAACCAGAAATTAATAACAAACTTTTTAAACATATAACCATGTAGACTTTGTTTACTTATTTCCATAAATATTTCCCCTTCTTAATTTTTAATTAATGACTTAATATATTTCTTTTTTAATAAACTAAATATTACTAAGGTAATTGTTGCCCCCATTGTTACATCTGATGCAAAATGAGCACCAACAACTACACGGCTAGCTGCAACTAAAATAATCCATATTATAACACAGGTATTAATCAATACTTGTTTGCTTTTCAATTTTGGTATAAATGTTGGAATTAATGTAAGCCAAATCATAATAGTCGCATTAGCACTATGTCCTGAAGGGAATGACATAAATTCATTATTTGTTGTAAATCCTTTTCTTATAAACCATAGAGAAAATCCTTCAAAAGAACCTTCTGAAACCATATGCCTATAACGTTCTCTTCCCCAACCCATCTTAATTAAATTAAAAGTAATTACTACAAAGAAGAATGTTAACACTCCAACTATTGCTGCTTGACGTAACTCTACTTTATTTGTAGTACTTATTTTTTTTGCTATAAAATAAGAAGCTATAACATATAAAATTGACAATATTGGAATTAAAAATGTAGGTCCATTAAAATATTTAATTGGTAACATTGTTGCCATTAATGAAAATAAAACTAATATTATCCCATACCCTATTGTTCCTAAAGTATATTTTATTGATTTCTCTTTTTTTCTAGTTAAAATTAAACTAACAGTACAGAAAGTAGCAATTATACCTGCTGGAAATTCTCCTATAGCTTCAAAAATTAGACCATATACACTCTCTGCATTATAAATAGCATTTGATATCTGCAAATCTGTAAATGCAAATATTATTAAAAGTAGTGCAATTATCCCCAAACCCACTTTTTCTGATTTAACCATAGTATTTTGCCTCTCTTTTTCTTTTATTTAGATCTTTCTAAAATAAATTTACCCATTTCAATTGCACAATCTTCACTTTGTGGATATACTCCCACATTATCTGCATAAGCATGTCCAAATCCCTTATATAAAACTGTTTTTGTTTCTACACCCGCATTTGTTAATTTAGCTGCATAAGCTAAAGCTTCTACCTTAAGAGAATCATGCTCTCCTACTGTAATAAATGTTGGTGGTAATCCTTTTGGATCTCTATTATATGGATTTAAATAATCATTATCTATATCTGTAGTTCCTAATATATCTGAAAGTCCAGTTGTCATTGAACTAAACATATTTATCATCATAGTAAGACCTGATTTATGCTTAGGGGACATTTCAAATTCATCAATACTCCATTTGAAATATTCATCTTCAGTTCCAAGCATATTTACTGTTGGATACAGTAACAGTTGTCCCTTTACCATTCCTAATTTATCTTCCATATCTCTAGTTGTACAATATTGTGTTAAGTTTCCTCCTGCACTATCACCTGCAACGAAAATATTATTTTTATCTCCGCCTAAGCTTTCTACATTATTATAAATCCATTTTAAAGTAGTATAGCAATCTTTATGCCCTGCTGGATATGGATTCTCTGGCGCAAGTCTATAATCAACTGACACTGCAAGGATATCTGTTTTTTCTACTATTAACTTAACAAATTCTTCTACAACATCAGGAGATCCTCCAAAGAATCCACCACCATGGATGAAATATAAAACCGGTGCATTTTCTTTAATTGTTTCTGATTTATAAATTCTTATAGGAATTAGATTTCCATCTTCTCCTTTTATATTTTTATGTTCTATTTCAATTTTCTTTTCAACTATAGGAATACTTTTTATTCCATTAAACATTTTTCTAAGCTTTTCAATTCCCTTTGGTGAAGTATCCATCTTCATTAAAGATTTTGGCATATATTTCATCATTAAAAATTGATTTTTCATGTCTTTATAAAGACGTGGATCCATAGCACCTTTTTCATCACTATCTGGCAAGTTTTTAACTAGTACTTCTGCTCCTTTTATCATAATTGTCTCTTGACGTTCAACAAGCTTATTTAATAATTCCTTTGAATATTTTCTTTCCATACCTCTCCACTCCTCATATT
>NZ_JAWGSV010000357.1:0-2370 GCF_032552055.1 Clostridium sp.
CTTCAAAACTTACCTAAATTTGAGGACTCTAACTTAATTGTTGGTTTTGATAAAAAAGATGATGCCCTTGTTTACAAAGTATCTGATGATAAAGTTGTAATACAAACAGTTGCCTTTTTCCCACCTATGGTAGATGATCCCTATACTTTTGGACAAGTAGCTGCAACTAATGCTTTAAGTGATATATATGCTATGGGAGGAAACCCATCTATTGCAATGAATCTTCTTTGCTTCCCTTCTTGCTTAGACCCGGAAATAATGCATGATATTTTGTCTGGTGGATATAGTAAGGTTCAGGAAGCTGGAGCAATTATCGCAGGTGGACATACTATTGCAGACCCAACGCCTAAATATGGTCTTTGCGTTACAGGCTTTGCTCATCCAAAAGAAATATTAACAAATAGTAATGCTAAAACTGGAGATGTTCTAGTATTAACTAAACCTATTGGTGTTGGTATTTTAAATACAGCTAATAAGGCTGAGCTTTTATCTGAAAATGAAGTAAAAGAAGTAACTAAGGTAATGACTGAATTAAATAAATATGCTAAAGAAGCCTTTAATGGATTAAAGATTAACTCTTGTACTGATATAACAGGCTTTAGTTTAATTGGACATAGCTTTGAAATGGCAAGTGGAAGCAATAAGACTATAGAAATATTCAGTGAAAGTGTTCCAATACTTCCAAAGACATTAGAATATGCAAAAATGGGTATTCTTCCTGAAGGTATGTACAATAATCGAGATTACTTAAAAAATTCTTTTAAATCCTTACCTAATGTGCAAACTGAAATGGTAGATGCTTTGCTTGACCCTCAAACATCTGGTGGATTACTTCTATCCATGCCTGAAAAAGATGCACAAGAATATTTATCTAGAATGGAGAGTTATACCCCTTGGGCTCGTATCATTGGACAAGTTAAAGATAAAGAAAATATTGATATTATTATAAATAAGTAACTGTTAGAATTTAATCCTGTTATGATTTTATTAATTCAATGACTTTAAAAACTGAATAGTAACCAATTCTTAAAATATGCTATAATTAACTTGTAATTATAGCATATTTTTCTAATACATGAATTTTTAATAAGGAGACGGCTTTTATGTGGATTAGAACTCAATCAAAAAAGGAATTGGTTAAAGTATTTAGAGTAGAGATTTCTTCTATTATTGGTGATGAAAGAAATAAAGTGCTTGTATGGAGTAGATTTGCACCAAATAGTTTATTTTCATCAAATAGGACTTTATTAGGTATGTATCCTACAATGGAAGATGCTATTTCTGAAATAGATGAAATTGAAAAGTGTATTTAGATAATCCTAATGGTGTTTACGTTATGAAAATCAATGAATAGTAACAAAATCCGAAGCATTTTATTAATTATAGAATGAAATGTATAATTTTATGGAATATATGTGCATGGCTCTCTTGCATTTGGATGCTTTAATTATATTAAAATCTTCCAAAGCAATATATTTCAATACTAAATGCAGCCTTTAAAGATTATAAGTCAGAAATAGATTGAGATTTTGATTTAGATAATTCTTTAAACTTCTGTAACTACATGCTTAAAACTATATTTTCTAATAATAAACTTTAAATTTTACAGTGTATTGCAGCAATTTGTCTTATAGAGTATATTGTATTTATATTTGACTGTATATTCTCATCTTAAAACTTAAATATATAAATCCATTATAATTTCATCATAGTACTTTCCATTAATATTAAAGTAATTTTTATGGACTCCAACATTCTTAAATCCAAACTTCTCATATAATTTAATTGCTTTATCATTAGCAGAATTAACACCAAGAATAATATTTTTAATAACTCCACTGTCACTAGCAAATTTAATTAGTTGTCCCATGACAGCACTTCCAACGCCAATACTCCAATACTTTTCCTTTACTGAAATTGCAATTTCACTATTATGAGCGATTCTCTTTCTATTCGGACTACTTATTTGTGCCACGCTTACTATTTCATTATCAATTAATCCAATTATCATAAGCGAATTATTATCTTTATTTATACTTTCAATAAATGAAATTTCATCTCCAACTGATAGTGTAACTTCTCCAGCTCCAAATAATAAATTGTCACTTTCGCCACCAACGATATTAAGATATTCAATAATATTCTTTGCATCCTCCTTTATTGGCTTCCTCAAAATTAATTCTTTTCCATTCTTTAGATTCCCCTTATTAATACATTCTATAGTCATAAACCTCTCCCCCTTTAACCAATTTCTGTAGTTCAATCATTTTTGCAAATTATACATTATAACAATATAATTATAAACTTCTTATAATATAAATTATAAATCATCTTATAATCAGAGTAATTAACTTCTAACACTAAAGACAT
>NZ_JAWGSV010000358.1:0-2364 GCF_032552055.1 Clostridium sp.
TGGTGATGATGGCGTAGAGGAAACACTCCTTTCCATTCCGAACAGGAAAGTTAAGCTCTACAGCGTCGATGGTACTGCACGGGCGACTGTGTGGGAGAGGAGAACGTTGCCAGGTAATAAGGTTTACTAGCTCAATCGGTAGAGCACTTGACTTTTAATCAAGGTGTACCGGGTTCGATTCCCGGGTAAGCCACCAAGCCACTTCTAATTTAAGAAGTGGTTTTTTTATTTTTAAAACATTAGTTTAGAATTTAATTTCTCAATAATATTAAATTAGTATTTTATTATGAATTAATATATGCAATATAGAAAGGCTTTCAATAATATATGTTAGCAGACTTAATTAATTTAAATCTGTTTAGTTTATATTATCGAAAGCCTTATTATTTATTTATCTTCTCAATATATCTTTTTTCATGAATTTTAAAAACTTCTTTATAGATTCCAAATCATCTTTTAAAGTACTATTATCTTCATCTTTAAAATATCCACCTATATAAATGAGCATAATAAAAAATAATATACCAAGGTTAATATAAATATCTTTAATGTCTGCGATAAATAAATCACTAATGCCTATAAAGTCCAAGCTTCCACCATAAAAGACCTTATCTATTAAGGAGCACAGAGCACCAGTACTTATAAATGAAAATGACATATCAGCCCAAAAGCTTTTATTTCCCTTAGATAAGTAATATCTATACACTTCTATTACTAAAATAACTGCAATTACATTTAGAGCAATTAAAGCAGAAAAGCCAACGCCTAAACCAAATCTTGCATTAAGCCAAGAACCATCAGTATTTATAATAGGGTCAAAAGAAAGAAAGCCTCTAATTATTTCCACATAATTATTGAAAAAGAAGAATTTAATTATTATTTTTATCCCTTGATCAATTAACATTAGAATTAAGAAAATTAGAATAACAGTTTTATTATTAAATCCTTTATTATATTTTTTGGATAAATAGTAAATTATTAATCCTGTAAAAGCAAAAACAAGGGTTAATAATAGATTCATCACTAGAGTATAAATATCATTAACTCTGCCAGTAAAGATTTCAAAGGCAAAATATACTAGCCACATAATAGGGAGTAATCCTATAGTAAGCCATTTTTCTTTATTTTTATTATCAGCCATTTCATCCTCCTATAGTATTTTTAAGATATTAAAATTTTATCATATATATTTATAAATTACACAGAACAACACAAAATAATTTAATTCTGATATAATTATAAGTAAATTATGAATAATTAAACTATTCGAATAAAGAATAATATTAATACACTACATATTTAGGAGGGTTTGAGATGTTGAAGATTTTTGCGGTATCTGATTCTATTGGAGAAACAGCTGAGCAAGTAGCATTAGCTGCAGCAAGTCAATTTAAAGGTGAGGCAGAAGTAAAGAGAATTCCTTATGTAAAAGAATTAGATGATGTAGAATATATAATGAGAGAAATAAGTGAATTTGAAAAGGTAATGATTGTGTCTACTATTATTACAGTAAATGTAAGGGAATACTTAACTCAAAAGTGTTTAGAGAAAAACATTTCAGTAGTTAATGTACTGGGTCCTATAGTAAATGTAGCATCATCACTTTTAAATAGAATGCCAGATAATAATCCAGGTGCAATGAGAAATATAGATGATACATATTTCAAAAGAATTGAGGCTATGGAATTTGCTATGCAATATGATGATAGTAAAGACTATAGAGGATTAAAAAATGCAGATGTAGTTTTAATAGGACTTTCTAGAACCTCTAAAACACCGTTATGTATGTATCTTGCTAACAAGGGATTAAAGGCAATAAATATACCATTAATGCCAGAGGTAGAAATACCTAATGAGTTATTTGAAGTTGATAGAAAAAAAGTTTTTGGATTAGTAATAAATCCACTTCAATTAATAGAAATTAGAAAAAAGAGATTAGATAAGTTTCATAGAATGCCAACTGGGATAGAATATGCAAGTGATGCAAGAATACTAGAGGAATTTGAATTTTCAGATAAAATAATGAGGAAGGTAGGCTGTAAAACTATTGATGTTACTCAAAGAGCTATAGAGGATACTGCATTAATTATTTTAAAGTCATTAGGATATACTAAATAGTATATGAATAAAATATAAAGCTCTAGAGAACCTAAGAAAAATAAGGCTTTCTAGGGTTTTATAATAAAATAAATAAAAAAATAACAAAAATGTGTTGACATAATATTGTTAGAATGATAAGATAATGAAGTCGCTTGAGGGCGACGAAGAAAATGGTCTTTGAAAATTGAACAGAATAAAGTTAAGTAAAATAAACCAGCAATTCTTTTAAGTCTTAAAATTAAGACTCAAAGTAATTTGAGCAAA
>NZ_JAWGSV010000359.1:0-2330 GCF_032552055.1 Clostridium sp.
AAAGAACATATCCCCTAAAATATTCATTGACTCTGATTTTAATTCTCCAATTAATTTAGATGTTTGTTTAGAAATTATCATACATTGAATAATCATTATACTAGCTATTACTACAAGTACTATGTATAAGCATCCACTCTTATCTATAATTTCAAAAGAACTTATGCCTTCATATACTAATATCATGTAAGCAATAATTGATATTAGTATTAAAGAAATACCTAAAGGTAAATATATATAACTTATAATAGTACCTAAAAATACAATTATAGTTGAATATGAATATCCTGCTATTAATACCTTTAATCCATCAAAGTATGTGAAACTTGATTTCTTTAATATTACATTTAATATTAAAAATATAACTCCAGCAACAATTGCTATAATTGCTATGTTATTAATTAATAACCTGATTATTATCCCAGTATGTTTCCCTTCTAGCATATAATCTAATCCAGCACTTGCAACTGCACCACCAATTGTTTTAACAACTGCTGACTTAAAAATATAAACATTTAAAACTGCTAATATTGTGGATAATAATCCAAAAATCATATAAGTATTATTGCTTTTGTTTTTACTTTCTTTAACTGTATTAATTGGATTCTTTACTAAACTAATAATTTCAGTTCCTATTTCATTAATAATTTCTTTAATATCAAACCCATTACCTAATCTAGTATTATCTGTGCTTACACCGTCCTCTTGAGTAACATTAGTACCACAACTTCCACAAAACTTAGCACCCTCTGGCATTTGATTTCCGCAATTTATACAAAACATTTTATCAACTCCCACTATTTTATCTCTAGATTTTATTTTCTTATTTATTTATTACATCTTTGCCATAATAACGAGCAAATGATGTATCAGTTGAACTTACCATCTTTGAAACTGTCCATTCATTTTCACTAGTATTATAATACATCTTCATATATATTAAATCTGAAGTAATTGTCTTACCTTGCTCTGTATAAGTCATATTTCCGTACACATGCTTAGTAAATGCATCATCCTTATAATCTATAATTTCATTTAATTTGAATGTTTCTTTATCTTTGTCTGTTATTAAATGATACTTAGAATTCTTATCTATCCATACCTTTAACTCTTCCCCTGCTACTGCTGCTTTTACCTGCTCTTCTGTCGGATTATCAACTGAAATTTTATTAAAGTTAGCATCACAATATGCATAACCATCTTCTGAAACTGTTATCTCAATATCACCATCAAAAGTCATGTTATTACTTTTACCCGCTATATTTGCAGTAATTATATAAGACACACCACTATTATTAGTTATGCTATCTACTTCTAAATCCTTTATATTACTGATGTCATCTAATGAAACGGAAATAGTATTAAATCCCTTATACCCACTAAACTTCTTATCCTCAACTAGCATTAATAAATCTTTCTTTATTTCATCAATTGTTAACTCTCCTGAAGGTTGAGTAACTATAATCATCTCTTCGCTTGATCTATTTTTATTATCATCAAAAACCCATTTTTCTCCATCAAAACTTACCCTTGATTCTAAACTCATTTTTTTAGTTACAAAGTTCCCCTTATTCTCTAATGTTGAATAAGCCTTTATAACTGTACCATACTCATCTTCTTCCATAGAATCTATTACTAATCCATTAGCAACTTCTTCTGTTATTTCTACTCCATTAATTTCTCCACCTATAAAAGCTTTTTTAACTATATCTTCTGACGCTTCTTCTTTTATTTCAACTTGTACATCTTCACTAAAAGTATCTATTGAGTTCGTACCTAGCATCCAGCTTCTATCTCTTCCATCATATATATATGTAATTTCAATAGGTAACTCAACTTTATACTTTTCACCCTCTAATGTAATCATACCTTTATTGTCATATGTTCTTATCCCAAATTCTGTTTTAATTACTTTATCTTCAAGTTTTACAGATTTTAAATTATCTTTATTAATATCTATATTCATAGATCCAACTTTAACTGTTCTCCCCATGAAATCATTCTTAATAACTTTTTTAGATACATTTTCACTTTTATATCCATTAACTCCTATAAATATTGCCATTATAGCTACTATAGATATTATTATTGCCCCAATAATTATGGATTTTTTTTTCTTATTATTTTGATGTGATGTAAGTTTATTATTTTTCACAGAAGTTTGTCCACTAAGAGCTTTCTCTTCATCTATCTTCTCTTCTTCTGAACTTACTTCTTCCACAATTAACTTTGTCCCACATTTTTTACAAAACTTTGCTATTTCTTCATTTTCACTTCCACAATTCCTACAAATCATTCTTTATCTCCTTATTAATTGATTTTATTTATAC
>NZ_JAWGSV010000360.1:0-2285 GCF_032552055.1 Clostridium sp.
TCCAAATATAGCTTCTACATTATCGAGGGCTCCTGCCTTAATGATAATATCAGCACCTTTTGCATTTTCTTCTGCTGGCTGAAATATAATTCTAACTTTCCCATGTAATTCTGATTTTCTCTCATTAATAATGATAGCTGCTCCTAAAATATCAGTTCTAAGTATTTATAATTAACGTATTAAATAAACCCTATAAAATTGAATGTATTATTATATATTCTTGTTAATTTATAATATCTTTTAACTATTCCTAATATATTAAACCCATTTTACAGTTTAAATATAAACTAATAATAAGTAAGTGGACCACTTCGTTACCTACTTACATCCCTAGAGGCAATAGAACTATGTTCTCTTTTTATTGTTTTACTTCCTAAACTTCTTTAGAAAATCCTACAATTCCAAATGAACCTGCTTCTCCATGAGTAGTAATTATACATTCTGCCTGCATCCATCTAATATTTTCAAATCCTATTTCCTTTGCTTTATCTTCAGCTTCTCTACGAACTATATCTGTCAATCCTATGGACCACAATAAGTACACTTCTTTTTTATCCAAATTTCTCATATCACTATATTCTTCTATTAGCCTTGGAACTATACTTTCCATTTTTCCTCTATATTTTTTCTTAGCTACTAAATATCCATTTTCAATTTCAATTGATGTATGTATTCTAAGTATTTTCCCACCCATAAAGACGGCATTACTTACATGCCCTCCAGCTCTAAGATACTCCAATTCACCTGGAATAAAACATATTTGAGATCTATGACATATGTTACTTACTTCTTTTATCAATTCCTCCATAGTAACATTAGGATTTTCTTTTAAATATCTTGCTGTTTCAATTACAACGGCCACCTGACCAATAGATACATGTTTAGTATCAATACTCATAATGTATTCTCTGTCCTCAGATGCTATCAAATCACTCTGATATGAGCAAGTTGTTACTAGCGAATATGCCAAATGTAATATCTGTTTATCAGGATATAATCTTATCATTTGTAGATTTATATTTTTCTAAAAACTCTATTAAATCTTCATAAGTTAAATCATCAATATCAAGAATATTAAAAAGCATATTATAAGAAAGAATAAGTTTATTTTCTATACTTATATATTCTTTTTGAAGTATTATAAATACTCCTCTATACCATTTATTTTCTCAAATAATAAAGAGCTCATCTCTTTATTATATCTTCTGATGGATTATTTAGACAATTTCCTTCTGAAAATATTACCTTAATTAATTTACTTTATATTAAAAGGCAAATAAAAAATTACTTTTATTTGCCTTCATCATTCTTTTATTAAACTTTATTTTCTTTTTATAAACACTTATTAAAATTTTTCTATCCAAGCTATAAAAGCATCTACGTATGACTTTAAAAAGTTTTTTGTATTTTCGTTTACCAAAACACCTTTTTCGTCAAGTAATTCAATAACATTCCCTATATATGCTTCTGGTTGTTGTAATGTATATACATCTAAGAAAGTAAGAGATTGTCTTAGGTGATGATTGGCTCCAAAAGCAGATATACCTCCCATAGATACACTTACTATTCCTGCTGGCTTTTTAGCCCATACATTTTGTCCATATGGTCTTGAAGCTACATCCAAAACATTTTTTAATACTGCTGGTACTGAACGATTATATTCCGGAGTAAAGAAAAGATATGCATCAGATGATTTTACATCTTCTCTTAAACGTGTCCACGATGCAGGTGGATTATCTTCTAAATCCTGATTGAACATATCAATATCCTTAATATCAATAAATTTCACTTCATACTCTGCTGGTATTACTGATGCTACATAATTTGCAATTGATCTGTTAAAAGATTCCTTTCTTAAACTTCCTACAATTACTCCAATTGATTTTTTACTCATAATTTTTCCCTCCTAATATTTTTAATAAAGATAAATAATTAAAATTATATATCCACTAATCCATCTAATATATCCGATAAATGCAAGCATTCTAACATCTTTTCAAAATCTGACTGAACTTTTCCATTAATATTTTCTAATACATATCCTATTTTAGAACCCACAGGACAATTTTTATTAGTATCTGAATGGATAGCGAATAAGTCATGCCTATTTTCAACAGCTTTAAAAATTTCTAAAAGAGATATTTCTTTTGGTTCTTTCAAAAGCATAGTTACGCCGATTTTAGTTTGTGTTTTAATAAGCCCTGCTTTTTTTAAATCACTCATAAGACGTCTAACAAGTGTTGGATTAGTATTAACACTACTAGCAATATAGTCAGATGTAATAC
>NZ_JAWGSV010000361.1:0-2284 GCF_032552055.1 Clostridium sp.
GATTAAAATACATAAAAAAATTATAAAAAATTAAAAATATATTAATATAAATGGTAGTATTTCATTCAGAAATACTACCATAATTTTTAACTTTTCATTTTTAATTGTGATTCGTAACTTAAAATTGTAAGTGCTTATGGGTTTAGAAATAAATGTTTCTTTTAGAGTATATTAAAAGTCCCAAAAAAGTAGGAGTAGTTAGTGCTAGTAGCAAATATTTAGCAGATGAAATGATAAGAACTATTAACATATTAAATGAAAGTGCGGAAAATATAGACGAAATTCTTAAAGAATGTTCAATTAAATATTAGATTAAAAAAACATAGCTTTATAGCTGTGTTTTTTTATGCATATAAATAATAAATTTAGTAGCGAAAAGATTAAATAAAAAGCTATGCATTTAACTATGCGATAGCTTCATAAAATTTATATGTAATATTCTAGTTCATATATATATCTTTATTTAAACATCCTTCAGAATTTGAAACAACTATAGCAGTTGCAGAATCACCAGCAACATTTAAACAAGTTACTAACATATCCATTGGACGGTTTATGGCAAGAATCAAAGAATAAGCAACTAGAGTTGCATTATTATTAAAACCCATGCCAGTTAATACTGTAAATAGGATTATAGCTGATGAACCAGGTGCAGAAGGAGTACCAATGGATGCTATAAGCGCAAAAACTGCTATTAATAATATATTATGAAAATCTAAGTCATATCCTGAAGAAGCAGCAATAAAAATAGTCCCTATAACTTGCATAATTGCAGTTCCATTCATATTTATAGTCATTCCTAATGGGAGTACAAAAGAAGCTATATCCTTATTTGCACCTAGCTCTTCAACAGTAGTTTTTTCATTTAATGATAATGCGGCGGAAGAAGAGGCAGCAGAAAATCCTAGTAAAGCAACTTTTGCAAATTTTTTTATAAATATCATTGGACTCAATTTAGTAAATGAATATATGAATAAAGGATAACATGTAAGAAAAACAAATATTGAAGATATTGAAACTATGGCCATATACATTAAAGCTGGTTTAAGTTGGTTTATTCCATAGATGGCAAAGGTTCTAGTTATCAATACAAATACAGCAATTGGACTAAATTTAGATATAATAAAATTTAAAAAAACTGAAATAATATTATTAATATCTATAAGTAAGTTCTTTAAAACTAATATTTTATCACCAACGGAATTAATACATAAACCAACAATGATAGCTAAGAATACTATTGCTAATACCATACTATTATCTGATAAAGTAGATGAAATATTGTTTGGTATCATATTTATAATAACTAATAATGGATTATTGCTAATGCTAGTAGTAACAGATGAAGTTATATCTGCATTAATATTTACACTAAATACTCCGAATTTATAAGCTATAAATCCAAATAAACATGCTATTATTAAAGAATATATGGAAGTACCTAAAAAACCTAATAATGTTTTTGAAGATATTCTTCCTAACTTCTTTGTATCACTAATATGACACATAGAAAGAGCTATTGATGAAAATACCATTGGAATTATTATTAATTGAAGACAATTAATAAATAACTGACCTAATATATAAAAAATACCTATAGAATTTTTTCCTTCTTCAGTAGATATATCTTGGAACAATAAATTATTGATAAAATTCCATATAGAGGCTTTATCATTATTAATTAATGTTTCCCTTAATAACATAAAAAGCGTGCCAACTACTACAGCTAATATAAGAGAAATAGCCATTTTTATAGCTAATTTAGTTGATTCGCTTTTTCCAGTTGTAAAATTAAACTTCATAAAAATATCTCCCAATATATGTAATATTTAAATTAAGTGTTTGATATTGTATTAGTGAAATATAATTATTTAACGTTAGCATAAATATATATTAGTTAAATAAATATGTCAATAATTTAACTATCAAACTAACAATGGATAAACAATAATATATAAAAAGAAACTATAAATTTAATAGAAAATTTCTATAAATTATTACTAAGATCAAAATAAAGTGATAGAATATAAATAAAAATTTTTATATGGGGGCTTTAAAAATGAGATTCAATAAAGAAAACATGGGGAAATATAATTTAATTAAAAGCGAGAATACACTTAATTGTAGTATATGTAATAAAAAAACTAATTATATAGATTATTGGAGTAATAATAAATTTTGTTCGACAGAATGTAAAGATAAGTATTATACTTGGCTGAAAAATAACAAAGACAACCTAATTATATAAATTATTTTAATATAAGAATTATGAATTTATTAGTAG
>NZ_JAWGSV010000362.1:0-2277 GCF_032552055.1 Clostridium sp.
AATATAATCTTGGCTATAATTATTATTAAGTTAGTATTTTATCAATTTTTCTTAAAATATAATATAATATAAATAGATTCACAAATACTTTTGAAGGAGGTTTTTTAAATACTTGCATTTAAAATAATTTTATATCTTTCATATATTACAAGTATATTTATTATTTTTATAATAATCTTATTCGGTAAAAAAAGACCTGAAAAAACTCTTTCATGGATACTCATACTATTAATATTACCTCCAGTTGGAATAATTTTATTTATATTCCTAGGCCGTAACTGGAAAATAAATACCTTAGATAAAAAGCTTAAGGATAGGGCAATCAAGTTAAGTTGGAGTTCTCTATACAAAAGAAACTACTCACTTACAGAGTATAAACCTATAATAAGCTTAATTGCTTCAAACTCCTTCTCTCCCCTATTTACAAACAATAAAGTAACAATTTTAGATGGAGGAGAAGCTAAATTTAAAATACTAAAAGAAAAATTGCTTAATGCTAAAAACCATATTCATCTTGAATATTACATAGTTAAGGATGATAAGATCGGAAATGAAATAAAAGATATACTAATTAAAAAAGCTAAAGAAGGAATAAAAATCAGATTCATTATAGACAAAGTAGGATCTATTAAGCTAAAAAGAGGCTATATTAAAGAACTAAAAAATGCAGGAATAGAAGTTGTTTTTTATTCCTATGTTTTAGCTCCTTTACTTCGTCTTATAAATACTCAAATCAATTATAGAAATCATAGAAAAATAGTAGTTATTGATGGAAGCATAGCATTTATAGGAGGTATTAACATAGGTGATGAATATCTTGGCCTTGGAAAGCTTGGTGATTGGAAGGATTGTCATATTATGATCGAAGGTGATTGTGCCTTAGGGTTACAATCAGTTTTCCTAGATGACTTTTCTAGCATAAAAAAATATGATAATGAAGAAATCAACTTATTAAGCAATATAGAAAATTACTTTAAGCCTCTTAGTTATAAGGGAAGTATTCCAATGCAAATAATACGAAGTGGTCCTGATTCTGAATTTCCTAGTATACTTCAAGCTTTAATAAAAATGATTTCTATAGCTAAAGAAAGTATTAATATAATCACACCTTATTTTATACCCTCTGAAGGTTTAATTGATGCATTAAGGATAGCATCATTAAGTGCTGTTAAAGTATCTCTTATATTCCCTGAAAAGGCTGACCACTTTACAGTAAATAGAGCATCTAAAACTTATTTAGCAGAACTAAAACGTTCAGGTGCAAATATCTATTTATACAATAAGGATGCTTTTATTCATTCTAAACTACTTATGGTAGATAATAAGATATGTACCATAGGAACTGCTAATTTAGATATTAGAAGCTTTGAGCTAAATTATGAAGTTAATGCTATTATCTATGATGAAATCATAACAAAGGATTTCAACAATATATTTTATAGTCTTTTAGATAACTGTCGTTCATTTAACTATGAAGAATATGAAAATAGATCTTTACTCACAAAGTTAATCGATGAATTTTCTAGATTACTATCCTCAATATTATAACAATGTATTTAACTTTTAAAATTAAGTTTTATAATTTGGATTAATACCTGCTAGTATATCTTACCTTAAAATAAAACAAGAGGCTGTTATACAAACTGCCCCATAAAAAATTAAAAATTATTATTTTTATAAACTCCATTAGGAGTTTTTTTATTAATTTTCATTATTAAATTTTCATTTTACATTATGCATCAGCACTTTTAGCTTTGCTAATTTTATACTTTTCAATTAAACTAGCAATTATAAATCCAATAATGCCGCCTGTAGTATCTATCATCACATCTTTGAATGCCATTACTCTACCTGGAATAAAGTATTGATGAAGTTCATCGCTACATGCATATAAAAATACAAATCCTATTAAATACAGTCTAGTTCTTCTATTATTAACATAAAACCTCAGAACGTTATAAGCTAATAAATATAATATCATATACTCTGAAAAATGAGCTGTTTTTCTTACAACAAAAGTTGCTAACTCCCCAAAATATTCATTAAGCTCTATACCTATTAGACTAAATAATTTTAAAACTAAATCACTTTGGCTACTTGATACTTCCCCTGGTTGATGAGACATAAAAAATATTAATATCATCCAAAAAACTAATAGTCCCCAAGCAATTATCTTCTTGTTCTTATTCATAAATCTCTCCATATGTTACTATAAATATATTTTAAAATATATGAGAATATAAATAATCTATTTATATTCTAACATTAGTTTATGGA
>NZ_JAWGSV010000363.1:0-2252 GCF_032552055.1 Clostridium sp.
CATATATACCTCCTTAAAAGTTATTATTTAACTTATTATAAGATATATTTTATTTTATGTCAATATATGGTTTTCTATATTCCACTATATTTCTTTAGTTTACATATTTATCTAAGAAACTAAATACCTTATTGTAATAAGTATCTGGATCTACGTCTGGTGCTGAACCGTGGCCTGCTCCATCAATTACTAATATATCTTTCTCACATTGAGCTGCTTCGTATAATCTATATACCATCTCTGTAGGTACATAATTATCATTTCCTCCATGAGTAAATAACATTGGAGTTTTTGATTTCTTTACTTGTTCTAATGCTGAAGCTTCATCAAAATTATATTTAGCTCTTATAGATGTAACAACTTCTGCTGCATTTAAAATAGGAAATGGAGGTAATTCAAATCTATTATACAATTCTGCTTCAAACATTTCTTGAACTGAAGTATATCCACAATCTTCTATGATTGCTTTAACATTACTAGGTAAAGCTTCCCCAGAAGTCATCATAACTGTAGCTCCCCCCATAGATTCACCATAAAGAACTATTTGTGAATTACTATCTAAAGATAGAACATAATCTATCCAAAGTAACATATCTTTTCTATCTAACCATCCCATTCCAATGTACTTTCCTTCACTATTTCCATGAGCTCTCATATCTGGAGTTAATACATTGTAACCTTTATTATAAAAATTTAAGGCTATAGGCTGTATATCTTCATGACTTGATGTATAACCATGAGCTATTATAACCCATTTATCACTTTTTTCTCCTTGAAAATAAAGTTTTCCCCAAAGATTCAATCCATCCTCTGATAAAATTGTAGTTTCTTCAGTTTTAACTTCTTCTAACCACTTTGAAACATCTTCTTTAGATTTCTCCTTATTAACTACTTCTGCATATGTTTCTACAGATTGAGGTGCATTAGGATCTATATTAGCTTCAGTAATTATACCTTCTTGTCTTACTAGTGCATAATTAAAGAAATAATTACCTATATAAGCTAGTCCAACAAACATCACTAGTAATACTCCAACTATTATTGAAATTATTATATTTTTCTTCTTCATAAGTTCCCTCTCTTGTTATCTTTTTTTATCTAATTTTAAACACAAATATTTTGACTATCAAGATATTTGTTTACCATATCTTATCAATTCCTCCTGCTATAATGATTTTTCTCCTCGCTAGTTTACGTTTTCTAATAAGAATTTCACTCAAAGCTGTAAACTAATCTATAATATATTAAATTTTATAATTATCACTAAGGTATAGTAAGAAAATAAAATCCATCAAATAATATTTTTAATATTCTTAATCTTATAAAACATAATATATATCACTGCAAAGCATAAAAAATAAGAGGATAACACTTGCGAACTTGTTAGCCTCTTATTTGGGAACATTTATTTATTTATTTATTTATTTATTTATTTATAACTTTACCTTGTAATCCTAAAATAACATCTAAGGTCTTATCATGTAATACATCATCAAAACTTGCACATAAACTAGCATCTACTGTTATTTCTGCTTCTCTAAACTGTGATTGAAACATTATAAAATTACTTATTACACAGATATTAGTTACTACCCCCACTATTTCTATCTCTCTTATATCATTTCCAATTTCTTCAGCTATATTAACCATATCTTTAGGAGATATACCAAAACCATACTTTTCATAACATAATGTGTTCTTTCTATTTTTAAAATCCACAAGTCTTCCATATAGCTCATGTCCCCTGCTTCCTTTAATACAATGAACTACTGGTAAATTCCTTCCTTCCCTTGTTTCCAAATAGTCTTCTTCATGAGTATCATAAGTAAATAGCACTTTATGTCCTTCATTTAAATAACTTTCTACTTTATTATAAATACCATCTTCTAAAGTTACAGCCTTTTCAAATCCTAAAGCACCATCTACAAAATCATTTTGAAAATCAACAACTACTAATAACTTTCCCATATTTTACTCTCCTTCTTATTTCAATATATAACTAATATATTCTTTGTATAAGTTTAAAGGTTATTTTAGGTATATTATTTAAACTATACGCATCTCTTTTAGTTTCATATATTATAAATTATACCAACTTTTTTATTAAAGAGGTTTGTATTATTAAAAATTAATATGTTCTTTTATTACTGATAGATAGATTACTTCCCCCTATCTTTCACATAACAAATAATATTATATTCATTTTATCTGTACAAATAATTTTTATTTTTCTTATATATATTATATAATGT
>NZ_JAWGSV010000364.1:0-2236 GCF_032552055.1 Clostridium sp.
GTGTAATTACCTAACTGAAATATTTTAAATATGAATTAACTTAATAAAATGTAGAAATTTCATTACAACTTATATAGAAATAATTAAGGCAACCAAATTTAAATAAAAAAATAGTAGATAGATCTGTTTCTTAACAAATCCATCTACCTTTATACAGTATTACTTTATTCAAAATTAATTCCTTAAAATCCTATATAACCTTATCTAATAATATCTTATTCTAAATCATATTAAAAAGCACAAATCCAACTATGTTAATTGCAAAATTTGCAAACATATGAATTAACCAACTAACATAAATATTTTTATATTTTTCATTAAAGTAATTAAAGATAACTCCTCCAACAAATAATCCAGATAAAGTTAAAATAAATAAACTAATATCAAACCATCCTATCATCATAGCTACATGGTATAAAGCAAAGGCTAGAGAGCTAAAAATATATGCATACTTTCTACTTGCTACTTCTTTTAATTTTAGAAATGCAAATCCTCTAAAGAAAAACTCCTCTAATAAAGAGTTAATAAAGGATATATATATTGCTACAAATATAAAGTTACTATTATCAATACCAACATTTGCTGATAATGATGAAACTACATTTGAAAAATCAAAAAATCCTCCTAAAATTAGATAAGCACCTAAAATAAATGAAAACACAGCAGCCCCAGAAATTAGAGCAATAATAATTTCCTTCTTACTCTTAACTTTAAATAAAGAATTTAAGTTTAAGTCTTTATCATATCTAGAATATAAAATTGGCATTAAGGAAAACAGTATAATTTTCACAAAAGACTTTGTAAGATATTGAGGCCTTATTACGGCATCTATAAATCCCATTATTGCGCATCCTAATAATACAATTAAAATAATAGTTTTCTTTTTCTTTAACATATAGTCCCTCCGCCCTTTTTTCCCTTATTATTACATGTAATATAAAACTTATTCTTTGTTGAAGTATAAATAATATTTTTTATAGTAAGGTAGAAATAGAATCTTGCTGTATTACAAACAAGAAAAATAACACTTATATTGACAATTCCTCATATTAATAAGGTCATTAACTATTCTTTTATTAAAATATCTAAAGTATGAGCACCTGCCCCTATTAAATCTTGTCTTTCACATGTAGACAGATGATAGTCAATAAAAGTTTGAAATGTTTCTTCATCCATAGCATTTAAAATTGGTCTCATATAATTAGATGGACCATCTGCTGAAATTATTTTTATTCTTTTTACTCCTACTGCTTCATTTATTTTATTAATATCTTCAACTCTTACATAATCATATAAATCTTCAGGCTCTGATATAACATGATAACTCTCATCAAGCTTTCCATTTTCAATACACTTTTTTATATTATTCTCTTTGAATCCATAGGTAATTACACTATATTCATTCATTAGATAAGCAACTAATATCTTTCCTCCGACTTTAGTTACTCTTTTTGCTTCTTCTAAAGCTCTTATTTTATCTTCAAGTGTATATAAATGATACATTGGTCCAAAAACCAATGTCATATCAAAGGTATTGTCTTCAAACCTAGCTAAGTTTAAAGCAGTTCCTTGAAAGGCTTTTACTGTACTTCCCTTAGATTTTAAAACACCTAAATTATGTTTCACAAGTTCAATCGCTGTAACATCATATCCTTCATTAGCTAATGCTACTGAGTATCTTCCTGTTCCTGCTCCAACATCTAATATTTTAAAATTTTTATTTTCATTTAAATATTCATGAATATATTTCATAGAAGTTATATATTCAACTTGTCCATGTCTTCTCGTTAATCTTTTCTCTTCACAAAACTTATTATAATGCTTTTCTAATTCCACTGTCATCTCTTTTTCTCTCCACTTAATATATTTATTCTTAACTTACAAAATATATAAACTTTCTCGCTAATACTTATATTTGCCTATTAAAATTATACTCTAACTATAAGCTCTTTTAAATCCCTAGTCTAACGCGGGGTATTCTAATATATTAATGTAGATCATCTGATTCCTACCAACTTTAATAGATCTCTGAACATTTAGTTTATACAAATCTCTATACCTAAAACCATCACTTAGTCTAGATTTTATTAAATTTATAGTTTTAGAATAATTCCTAGATTTCAGAATTAGAGTTTAGAAATAAATATCCACCAGCTTAGCTGGTGGTTTTTCCTTAGCCCTATAAGGGCATATTACTTGCGTTGCGTCTTAAGGCGCTTTAAAAGGTTCGTCAGCC
>NZ_JAWGSV010000365.1:0-2183 GCF_032552055.1 Clostridium sp.
TGGAATAGGGAGTGATAAAATTTGAAAACCCAAGAGGAGATCTTAAAGTTACTACCTTTAAATTTAGCAGAAGAACTAAGGGAGATATTTATAAATAACTTATCAGTTCAAGAAATAAGGATAAAAGCAAATAAACCAGTTATAGTAAATTTATCTTATAAAGAGATAATATTAAGATTTATACCTAGCATTGATGATTTAAAACAAATTTTGGTGAGAATATCCAATTATTCACTATATGCTTATGAAGAAGAAATAAGACAAGGGTATATAACTATAAAGGGTGGACATAGAATAGGTATTGCTGGTGAATGTGTTTTAAATAAAGGGGAAATAAAAACTATTAGAAATATATCTTCATTAAATATAAGAATATGTCATGAAGTTAAAGGATGCTCTAATGAGGTTATGAAGTATATTACTAAAAATGATAGTATTCTTAATACTTTAATAGTTTCACCACCTAAATGTGGGAAAACAACAATATTAAGAGATATGGCTAGGAATATTTCAAATGGAATGCCTTTATATAACTTAAAAGGTAAGAAGGTTTCTGTTATAGATGAAAGAAGTGAAATTGCTTCTTGTTTTAATGGAATACCCCAATTAGATATAGGCATAAGAACAGATATATTAGATAATTGCTTCAAAAAAGATGGAATGATAATGGCTATAAGAAGTTTATCCCCTGAAATAATAATATGTGATGAAATTGGAACATATGGCGAAATAGAAGCATTAAATATGGCTTTTAATTCTGGAGTAAATATTATAGTTACAATTCATGGATATAGTATTGATGATGTTTATAAAAGGGCTGTATTTAAAGAGCTACTGGAAAATTCTATTTTAGATAGAATAATAATCTTAAGTAGTAGAAAAGGACCTGGTACTATTGAGAATATTTATTCAATAGAAGAAAGTGGTGATGTTAAATGCTTAAAATAATGGCTGTTTTAACTATTTTTTTATCTAGTAGTTTTATTGGATACTACTATGGTGAAACATTTAATAAGAGAAGTAAACAGCTTAAGGAATTTCTAAAAGCAATTTTATTTTTAAATAATGAAGTTATTTATGCAAACACTCCATTACCTGAAGCTTTAAATTATATTTCTCATAAAGTGGAAGATCCAATAAAGTCAACATTAAGTGGTGTTTCATCTAGACTTAATAATAATGAAGTAGAAAGTGTATATTCAGCATTTAAAAAGGAATATAAAAATAGTAGTCAGGATTACTTTTTAAAAAGTGAAGATGAGGTCATAATAAAGGACTTCTTTAAGGGACTTGGAGAAACAGGAGTATATGGACAAGATAAAATTTTTAATTTAACTATAGAAAATTTAAAGGTAAATTGCAGTACTGCAGAAGAGCTAGCAAAAAAAAATTCAAAAATGTGTAGAGTTTTAGGTATATGTTTAGGAGCAATGATATCAATTTTTTTCATTTAATTAGGAGGGGAAGAAATGCTAGACATAAGTATATTATTTAAGATTGGGGCTATGGGAGTTCTACTTATCGTAATTGATAAGGTATTAAAGGCAAGTGGCAAAGATGATGTAGCAGTAATTACTAATATAGCTGGGATTGTAATTATACTAATTACTGTGATTGGATTAATAACTGATTTATTTAATTCTGTAAGAACTATGTTTATGTTTTAGGTGGAGGTATGGAGATAGTTAAAATTGTAGCTTTTGCCTTAGTTGCATTATTTATCTTTCTTATGCTAAAGGATAGAAGGAGTGATGTAGCAATTCTTGTTTCTTTAGTAGCAGGTATTCTTTTATTTATATTTATTATATCAAGTATTAGTGATGTTTTAAACTTTATAAAAGATATATCAAATAAAGCTAAGGTAGATGTAGTTTATATAGGATTAGTACTAAAGATACTTGCAATATCATATTTAGCTACATTTTGTAGTGAAATATGCAAGGATGCTGGAGCTTGTAGTATAGCAAGTAAAGTTGAGTTTTCAGCTAAAATATTGATATTAACCTTAGCAATACCTATCTTAATGGCAGTTCTTGAATCTATATTACAAATATTATAGGAGGAGATATGTTAGAGAGGGGAAAGGGGATTAAGTTAATCTGTGGCTTTATTTTTTGCTGTATTATCTTCATTAATATAGGATTTAAAGAGGTTTTAGCTGTTGATAATGAAAGCAATAGTTT
>NZ_JAWGSV010000366.1:0-2167 GCF_032552055.1 Clostridium sp.
TATAAAAAATCCTTACAGATTTTTTATAAGTAAATCTTTAAAACAAAAGAGGTTTTGCATTGCAAAACCTCTTCCTTCATTTTTTCATTCCTTCATTCTTTTAATTTTTTCATTTTAAAATGCTTCGCATTTTAAATCTTATGAGTTAAAGAATTCAGTAAATAATTTTACGCTATAAACATTGTCTATTACTGTTGCAAGCTCTCTTATAGAGTGCATTGATAATAATGGTGCTCCCATATCCATAACTGGAATAGTTAATAATGAAGATGTTATTGGACCTATAGTTGTTCCACCTCTAACATCTGATCTATTAAAGAACTTTTGATATGGAACATTTGCAGCACTGCAAAGTCCTTCAAATATTGCAGCATTGTAGCTATCTGTGCTATAACTTCCAGATGCAGCTGTTTTTAAAACTGGTCCATTTCCTAGAACTGGTCTATTAGTTGGATCATGTTTTTCTTCAGCATTTGGATGAACTGCATGAGCTAAGTCTGCTGAAATCATAATTGAATTAGCTAAAGCTCTGTGTAATTCTTCTCTATCTTTTCCTAAAGATAATGCTATTCTTTCTAATATGTTTAATAGAAGTGCTGAGTTTGCTCCTTGAGCTGTTAAGCTTCCTATTTCTTCATTATCCATACAAACCATAACCTTAGTTGACTTGTTAGATTTACTGTCTATTAAAGCTTTTATCCCAGCATAAACCATCCACATATCGTCTAGTCTTCCAGCTGATATAAATTCTTCATTAATTCCAGTTAATGATCCTTTTTCTATTTCATATAATCCTAAATCAAAACCTAGGATACTTTCTGCTTCAACATTTAATTCTTTAGCTATAGCATTTACTAAATAATTGTTTTTCTCAAACTTTTCATTAATTAATGCTATTAAAGGTAATGTATCTTTTTGCTTATTTACTGCAAAACCTTCATTTACACTTCTGTTCATATGAATTGCAACACTTGGTATAATTAATAAAGGCTTATTAATATTTACAAGCTTTACTTCTGGTTTTAAAGGTGATTTTCCTTTTAAAGAAACCTTACCAGCTATACCTAAAGGTCTATCAAACCAAGTATATAAAAGAGGTCCTCCATAAACTTCAGTATTTAGCTTTAAGTATTTTCCTTCAGCAACCATTTCAGGATTTGCCTTAATTCTAAATCCAGGTGAATCTGTATGTCCTCCTATAAGCTTAAATCCATCTTCCTCTAATTCTCCATTACCTACAGTGAAAGCTATAAGCGCTGAATAATTTTTTATAACATAATACTTACCATCTTTTTGTAAGTTCCATTTATCACTTTCTTTTACTTCACTAAATCCATTTGAATCTAATCTTTCTTTTACAGTCTTTACAGAATGATATGCTGTTGGACTTGTATATAAGAAATCAATTAAATCTAAGGCTAATTCTTTTTCCATAGTTATCCTCCTAAATATTACTTTTATATAAGTCATTATAAGTATTCTTTCTTTTATTAATTTATCCCATGGTTACCATTGTTAACACTCCCACCTTCTATAAGTGGGGTTAAACACTGATACGCACCTTGATTAGTTCTTCTAACCTTCATATAGAGTACGGTATTCCTGTACTCTTTGAAAGTGATTCACACAAAATACAAGATTTTGGTTTTCTACTTTTTAAGAAAACTCCACCTTAAGATAAGAATCACTTTATACTTAATACTAATAATATTTACTTATTAACATTATTTTAGCAACTTATATTAAAAATAATTAAAATTTTGATAAGTTTATTATACCATAAATTCCATTTAAATTGATTTCAATTAAATATTTTAGGATGAAATAACTTTTAAATTACATTTCAATAAGTTATCAAACATCATTTATGTTCTGTTTATTACATTATAAAACTATTGTCAAAATATCTTACTTATTAAAAATTCTTTTTGAATAAGTATCAATAACATAATCTAAAGCTGCAATATCTCTTTTCTTCAAATAGACTATAAAGTTTTCACTGTCAACCATAATTCCCTTCCTATAAAATAATTTAACTTTCATATATAGTAACGTAATTACTTATAATAATATTTCACTAATTTAATATTTTCCTATTTTTTCAATTCTATTATAATTGAAACTACTAAACTTTAGTATATAATAAATTTATGGTGCTATATATGAT
>NZ_JAWGSV010000367.1:0-2154 GCF_032552055.1 Clostridium sp.
ATTCTACTGAGGCTGATATGATTAAACTTTATGAAAAATTTAATGATAGAATAAAAAAATATTATTTATAATAGAAATGTTTTTTATAGAATAAAATTAAATTTAATAATCAGAATTATATAAGGTTAATAGGGTTATCGCAAAGACAGAACAATTTATAATTACACTTTTTTCATTGTGCGACATCCCTATTATTTTTTATTAAGTTTTATTCCAATGTCTTATTATCTAGCTTTAGCTTCTAAAATATTTTATCTAACTTTATCATTTTAATTCCTTGAAGAATAGTTTCTAAAGCAAAGTCTAAAATGAATATTAAAAGCTTAGTATCTTCTGGAAAGTTCACTATTAAAGTTTTGTTTCTTATTCCTGCTACTCCTCTAGTTAATATAGATTTTCTAGATATTTGGAGACAAAAGCACGATATCCCTTGTATTAAAGCATTTGCTTCTCTATGAATTATGTTTTTTGTAGCTTCAGGAACAACATCATTTTCTCTAAATCCTATTCCTCCAATTGTTATTATAAGATCAAGCTTATTAATATCAGACATTTCCTTCATTTCTTCTTCTAAGTCTTCTTGATTACTTTTCATCATTTTACTTGTTACTATCTCATGCCCCTCATTTTCTAAATACCGTTTAACTATCTTAAGCCTATGAACTTCGTTATTTGACATAATCTCATCTTTATTTCTAGCCATAACTAGTATTCCAACCCTCACCATAAACCCACCTCATTATAAACTAATTAGTAGAACTTTTCATATTATTTACTTAATATATAAATTATAACATTACTTATGCATAAAAAAATAGATAGAATATTAGGATTCTATCTATTTCTACCAAGTTCTTCATTTATTTTCTTCATCGATTCGATTTCTTGACATTTTTCTCGCAAATTACTTACTGCATTGTTATTATTACTATTGTTGTTATTATTATTCATAGCTGCAAAATTAAACATAAACATTAATTCTACTTCTTCCTCTTCAACCATTTCTAATATTCTTATATTTATTTCTTCCCTTAACTCTTCATACTTAATAAAATTCATTTCATTTGTATAAAAGTACATAAATACTCCATATCCCATATTTGACAAATCATTAAAACTTACTATTATTAGGTCCTTATCTATCTTTTCATGGTTATTTAAATATTCTTTTATCTTATCTAAAAGACTCCTAATTTTCTTAATAGGTGTATTAGATTTAATGGTAAATTTAAAGTGAATCCTTCTAAGTTTTCTTTCACTCCAATTTATTATTTCCTCATTTGCAAGCTTTGAATTTGGAATAGTTGCAACTGACATGGTAAAGGTTCTAACTTTAGTGCTCCTAAAAGTTATATCTTCAACTATTCCTTCAATTTGAGGAGTTTGTATCCAATCTCCTATAGCAAAAGGTCTATCTAATACAATAATCATTCCACCAAAAAGATTGGAAAATGCATCTTGAGCCATAAGGGCAAAAGCTACTCCACTAATACCAAGCCCAGCAATAAACCCTGTAAATCCAAATTCTCTAGCAATACAGCTTATCCCGATTATCACAATTAAAAGTCTTATTACTATTGAAACAAATGGAAATACAATATCATTCTTTTTTAACTTGCTATATAATAATGAATTTTCTAAAGTTAAATTATAAAAGAAATAACATATAGCTATTACTATAAAAAGCCTCTTAATTTTATCACTAGTAAGTGAATTAAAGTTTAATCCATCAAAATCAATAATTATTAGGGAAGCATAAACTGCATATAAGGTTATATATAACTTAATAGGTTTTTCTAAAGACCAAGCTAAACTATCATCTGCTAAATTTTTAGTCCTTTTAGCTAATCTAATAATATAATCAAATATTCTAGTTATTACATATCTGTTGAATACAAAAGATATAAGTATTATCATAAATGCTGCTACATATTTACTTATACTTATTTTAATTAATGTATTTATAACCTCCTCTAATATATCCATATCTACTCCTTAACTGCATCTATTCTTCCTTTCTTATAACTATTATTTTACTCTATCTTTTTTCTTTTATTCTTTAACTATCTAATGCATTTCTTAAGTCTTTTATAAATTCTAATAAATTATCTTTATTTCTTAATCTCTTAACTACCAAACTTCTAACTATTATCC
>NZ_JAWGSV010000368.1:0-2117 GCF_032552055.1 Clostridium sp.
ATATAAGGGAGATTGAGAAAATATAAAAACAAATTGATAATGAAATCTTATAAGGCACTATTTGCTTAATAAGCAATATCATAACTAAAAATGTAGTACTGTATTCACTAAAAATCTAATCTCATATAAAAAAAGAAAAGGATTATTATATTTTGATAATATAACTAAGATTTTATGAAAATTATTAATTAAGTTTATATCAAACTATAAGTTATAATCTATAGTAAATCTTCAATTAAACTTATATTTATTTCACATTAAATAATAATTAGGTTGAAAGGAGAAAGAGATGAAAAAAGGTGTAAAGAAATTCAAAAGAATAGGAACTGCAAGTTTAAGTTTATTTTTATCGATTGGGTTAATAGCTTCTTCTTTTCCTGTAGTGGCAAAAGCTAACCAAGATAATCCTATATCTACACAGGTAGAAGATTTGATTTCTATCATTGACGAGAGTGGAATGAAAGTATATGGGGAAAGTATTGAAAATGGTGCCGAGCCTCAAGTGAAGGATTCAGATGTACCATCTGGAAATGGAATTACTTACTATGTAGATTCCGAGGAAGGAAATGATAAAAATGATGGTACTTCACCAAATGAGGCGTGGAAAAGTATTAATAAGGTAAATGAAAAAACATATAATCCAGGAGATCGCATATTGTTAAAGGCTGGTAGTGAATGGAGTGAATCTACTCTATCTCCAAAGGGATCAGGAGAAGAAGACAATCCTATTATTATCAGTAGTTATGGCGAGGGAAATGCACCAAAATTGATTGGTAAAGGTGAAGTTGGAGAACTGATTTATCTATATAATCAAGAACACTGGGATATTTCTAATTTAGAAATTAGTAATACAGTAGAAGGGTTTACAGGTGATTGGTCTGATGAAAATGGGCAAAAACTAAAAGATTTAAGAGGTATCAGAATTGCTGCTAAAAATAGTGGTGAGACTGTTACTGAAGATGAAAAGACTTTTAGACGATTGAATGGTTTTCACCTGCACAATCTTTATATTCATGATGTAAGTGGAGATCTTAGATGGATTAGTGGTTCAGGTACATCACCAGGGGCTGGTGTAACTTATGGTAACCGTTGGGATCTTTCAAAACGAACAGGAGGTATCCTTTTTGAGATACTTCAACCTGATACAACAGAAGAGGGTGTGGTATTAGACCAACCAACAGTATTTAACAACATATTAATTGAAAAAAATGTTATAAATAATAATTCTTTTGGTGGAATTATTCTTAAACAGTGGAATGGAGATAAAGTAGGTGATGGTACACTTTGGGCTAGCAGAGATGTTAATTCAAAGCTTAATGATTCACATTGGTATCCACATACGAATGTTACTATACAAGACAACTATTTAAGTCAGGCAGATACAAGTTATGGTTGTAATACTATTTATGTTACTAGCGTTAAGCATGGTTTAATTCAGCGTAATATTTCAAAGAAAGCAGGTACCTGTGGTATAGAAATGTATTATACTGATGATATAATTGTACAATATAATGAAGTTTTTGATACGGTGGCTAAAGCAGGAGGAGCGGACTCCAATGCTATTGATCCTGATAAAGAAGCAACTAATGCTCTTATTCAATATAATTATATTCATGATACTGGTGATGGTATTTTGTTATGTGGATTTGTAGAGGGATCATCTGTGGTTCGATATAATGTGATTAAAGATGCAAGTAAACGTTATCTAAATCCGCATGGGAATTCAGGTGTAAACTATATTTATAATAATATTTTCTATAATACCAGAAATAGCAGTGGTAATATTGATTTTATATATAGTTCAGCAGGTGATGGTGGATTATACACTAAAAATCAGCATTATTTCTATAATAATATATTTTATAATGCTAGTTCTAAAAGTGGAACTCCAAGATTTCAGCAAGGAAGTGGGTTAAACTATGAAAATAATTGTTACTATGGTAAAAATATGACTCCACCTGAGGCTGATATAAAACCTATTTTTGCAGATCCTCAATTTTTAGGTAGTTTAAGTGATTCATCCTATAAAAATTTAACAAATTTAAAATTAAAATCTACTTCTCCGCTAATTAATGCTGGAAAACCAATTTTAGATGAGTATAATCTTATATTTACTC
>NZ_JAWGSV010000369.1:0-2114 GCF_032552055.1 Clostridium sp.
GAAGGAATTTATTGGAAATATAATATAAAGAGAATAAAGATTTTACTCAATAATCATAGGATTTTTTGTTAATATTATTTTGAGGAAGTATAAGGAGATTTTAAATAATGAAAAGTTTAAAGGTTGGATTGATTCAACATAAAGCAATAGCAAATAATATTAATATAAATTTAGAGCTAGGCTTAAAGTATATTAGAGGAGCAAAAAATATAGGGGCTGATATAGTGCTTTTTCCTGAGATGTGGTCAAATGGATATAATCCTCCATATGAAGATGCATTTGATAATCCATTAGATGAAAATTATAAAAATGAACGTGAAAAATGGCTTGCTGAGGCTATTGATGAAGAAAGTGAGTATATTAAATCATTTAAAAGGATTGCTAGAGAGTTAGAAATAGGAATTGTAATAACTTATCTTTCAAAGGGGAAAAATAGTCCGCAAAATACAGCATTAGTTATTGATAAAACTGGGGAGATTTTGATGAAATATTCCAAGGTACATACTTGTGATTTCTCCTTAGAAGGATTACTTGAAAGTGGCGATGAGTTTAAAGTATGTGACTTCTGTGGTGTTAAACTTGGAATAATGATTTGCTATGATAGGGAATTTCCTGAAAGTGCTAGAATTTTAATGCTAAAAGGAGCAGAGATAATACTTGTACCTAATGCTTGTGACATGAATCCGGCGAGAATACATCAGTTATCTACTAGAGCCTTTGAAAATATGACAGGTATAGCAATGGCTAATTATCCTGGGGAGAACTGGGGAAATTCTTGTGCATATAGTCCTATAGTTTTTGATGATAATGGAAATTACATTGATAATAAAATTATTTCAGCAAATGATATTAAGGAAGATATAATAATTGCTGAATTTGATTTAGAGAACATTAGAAACTATAGAAAAAGTGAAACCTGGGGAAATGCATATAGGAAGGTTAAGGCATATAAAGATTTATTAGATACTAAGGTTGAAGAACCTTTTATACGAGAAAATAATAATATGTAAAACAGCCTTCTATGACTATTATTATCATAGAAGGCATTAATATGTTTAAATTTAAGAGAATTATTGGGAGTCTTTTTTATCTTCCCAAAGTTGTACGCGTTCTTCAAAACTAACTTCTTTATATACTTGATGTAGCATCCATATATAAGAGAATTCATCACTGAATATGGCATTTGCTACACCGTAGTCAGGAAGCTCTGTTAATGGCTGTATTTCTTTAGAACCTTCATTTAATGCTTTAGAATATGTTTCCTTAATATCTGGTACACTAATATTAAACCAAATAGGTTTAGGATCATCCTGAGTTGGTGCAATTAATCCAAATTGAGGACTTTCATCTAACATATGAAAACGAACTCCGTAAAGGGTAAATACAACTTCATTTTCACCTTTAGGAAGCTTAGTGGCCTCCACAACTTCTATTTCAAATATCTTTTTATATAATTCTAAAGCTTTTAAGCTGTCTGAAACAACCATATCTATTTCTACTCCAACCATGTTAATTCACTCCTTTTGTAAATAAATTTATTATGCCAAGCAACAATTAATGAAAGTTTTAATATATAAGGATGTAATTATAATCAAAAGATATGTTACAGAACTATATAGATAACTATCAGGAAAATGTTGGTATAATAAGTATTTTAAATCAGTATATCATAATTATATTCAAAATCAATAAGTTATAATGATATATATTAGATTTACAATATGTATAAAAACTTATAATAAGAATTTATTTTATTAGAAGGGATAAGTTTAATGTGTATCTTATTAAGTGGTTATTTGATTTATATAGGAGAAATATTTTTATTTTTTTTGAAGAATACTAATTCTAAAAGGAGAAATATAGCTATGAAAGTAAAGTTAGTATGCCAAAGAGATAATGAAACAAAAGAAGTAGATTTGCCTATGAATGAAGAGGAGTTATTAAGGATTCAAGGAACTGTACTTGATAGAGATACTTTAGGATATGTAACAGGAATAGATATAAAATATTATGATGAACAAGGAAATGAAGTAGAGAATATTTTTCTATTAAATAGGCAGTTACAAAAGTGATGAGATAGATTCGGTTTTTAATTATTATTTTAAGTTTTAGGT
>NZ_JAWGSV010000370.1:0-2076 GCF_032552055.1 Clostridium sp.
TATATATATTTCATTTTATCCTTATCTGAAGCAGGGCATACAAACATTGCCTTACTTAGTCTAAGGGGTATTTTTTTTGTTATTAAAAATAAAGTAAGTATATATATTATATTAGTAACTGGAATAATTATATTTTGGGTTTGTTCAGATGCAAGTATCTGATATACGGTATCTCTTGTTATATACTCATTTGTCATAACAACAATGAATGAAATTGTATATATAGCTATAAAGTACATAAAAATAGTATAAAGCAATATACTAATCCATGATTTCTTAAAGCTGATAAATAAATCGTTTAACACAATTTTAAGCATATGAATAACCTCCTTTTTCTAAGTAGTACATAATATCTTCTATATTAGGGATTTTTGTATTAAAAGTTTTATAATCTTCACCTTTAACTTTTTCTATAAAGGCAGCATTATGATACTCTCCATATTCTCTATAGATAATTTTAGAACAGTTAAGACTTTCTATTTCTTCTTTACTTCCTTTGATTATTAAATATTTATCTTTAAGCTCTTCTTTATTTAAATTGAAAAATAATTTGCCATCATGTATAAGTGCAATATAATCTCCAACTTGATCAAGGTCTTCAGTAATATGTGTTGAAAATATAATACTTCTAGTACCATCTTCTACTAATTCTTGCATATATCTTATAAGATCTTTTCTAAAGGCAGGATTTAATCCGGCAGAAGGTTCATCCATTATAAAAAGCTTTGAATCATGTGATAGAGCAAGGGCTAATTGAAACTTAATTTTTGCTCCAGTTGATAACTTACCAAGCTTTTTATTAATAGGAATATCGAAACGCTCACAAAATTTTAAAAATAATTCTTCATTAAATTTACTATAAAGACTTCCAAAAGTTTTTGCATTACGAATTACTGTCATAGTATTTTCAAACATATTTTCATCAAGTACAAATCCTATTTGATCCTTAACTTCTTTTTCGTTACTATCCATTGATAATCCGTTCACCTTTACTATGCCAGAATCCTTCTTATATATATTTAAGATAGTATTAATTAAAGTTGTTTTACCACAGCCATTTACACCTATTAGCCCCATTATATAGCCAGGTTCTAAATTAAGATTAACATCCTTTAGATGTAAATTGCCAAGTCTCTTTTCAAGATTATTGATTTCTAATAAATAAGTCATAAGCATTACCTCCATAACAGTATATATACTGTTTATATCTATATATACAGTATATGCATAGATGATTTCAAAGTCAAGTAATTATTGGTAAAATATTTGCAGTTTGTTATAATATAGAAATAATAAAGAGAGTTAGAATATAAATAGGGGAGAGGTATATATGGAGAATAAAGAGATTATTATTAAATCTCAAAATATAGTATTAAAGAAGTATTTAGATGAAAATGATGTGAAATTAATTCGAAATTTAGAAGATATTTGTTTAACAGAAGATAATATAAACTTAAAGCTAGAACTAGAATATAGAACAGAAATGAAAAAAGATTATAATAGGTGTTTAAATGATGTTAATGAGATTTTGTATTGCTTAAATGATGAGCTAATTGGATATGCAGGAATTTCTGCCTTTAGTAGAAATATAGCAGAAATTAATGGAATGGTACATCCAAGCTTTAGAAGAAAAGGGATATTTACAAAAATAATTGAAATAGCAATTGATGAATGTAGAAAAAGATATTTTAAGGAAATCTTATTACTTGGTGATGATAAATCCGTTTCAGCTATGAAATTTATTGAAAAAACAAAGGCTATATACTCATTTTCAGAATGTAGAATGACGTGTTTAGAGTGGGAATTAAAAGAAATAAATAATGAAAGTATATTAGTAAAGGCTACTAATAAGAATGCTGAGGATATAGATAGATTAAATACTATATTTTTTGGGGATGTTAGTAGTGAAATGATATTACCTGAAGATGAAGAAAAAAATAATAACATAACTTATTTTATTAAAATAGATGATAAGATAATTGGAAAGATAAAGACTAGTAAAGAAGAAGAAAATTCTATTTATATAAGTGGTTTTGGTATTATTCCGGAATATAGAAGAAAAGGACACGGCAGAGC
>NZ_JAWGSV010000371.1:0-2061 GCF_032552055.1 Clostridium sp.
CTTAGAGAGTGTGAGTTAGTAAGTGATTTACGATTAACATATGAAGAACTTTGTATTTTAGAAAGAAGTTATAAGGAGATATTAGGAAAGTTTGATGATATCAATTTTCTAGTTAGTAGTATTAAATCCTTTGAAGCTACAACAACTACGATTTTAGTGTACGAGGCATTATATAAATATAGGAAAAGTTTTTGGGATAATATAATTGGACTGTTAAATATTGAGAGCAAGGATGTAAACCTTATTAAGGATACTTTTGTTAGTGTATTTAATTCTACTATAAGAAAATACAAATTAAAAATATTTAAAGATGTTGGTGGTTATAAAAATATAACTCCAATGATTTCTCATAGTGGAGTACCGAATTCAAGTTTAAGTACACTTTTTGAAATTGCTACAGAGTTTACAGACATAAAAGATATTTGACCAGAAGAAATTATAGAAAATATCAAATATTTTATTAGATATAAGGTTGATAAAACTATAGGTTGGATACAGGCTAATGAATATAAGACTCAAGCTAGAAAAATTAGTAATTATAGTACTACTTCTAGCTATAGCTATGAATCAAGTAGTGGGGTACTATGCTTCATTACAACTGCTACATGTGTTGCATTAAATAAAGAAGATGATTGTGAGGAACTATTAGCATTTAAGCATTATAGGGATACTGTTCTTATTTATGAAAGTGATGGTACAGAATTGATAAGAGAGTATTATAGAATAGCTCCAAGAATAGTTGAAGCCATAGAAAGCAATGAAAATTCAAAGCAACTTTATCAAAAGTTATGGAACGATTATATTGTTGAGGGATATGAATATTTATTAAAAAATGATATGATGAAGGCAAAAGAAACTTATATAAACATGGTTTTATCATTATGTAAAAAATATGATGTTGTGATTGTTTAAAATTATAAAAGTAAATATGAAATAGTATTAAAATAATAATTGTTTCTAATATAGGAGTAATAGTTTGATAAATCATAAAACTCTTATAATTGGGGTTTAAAGATAAGGGTTTAGGCCTATATTTGTTGAGTTAAATAAAGAAGGGTATTGTGAAAAGTTATTAGTATTTAAACATTACAAGGGTGATATTTTTATTTATGAAAGTAATGATTCAGAATTAATAAAAGAGAATTATAGGAAGTATTGTTGAAGCCTGTGAATATATAGCGTAGATAAGTATTCAGGACAAATTATTTTAAATATTTAATTAAAATAAGATGTATATAAAGGTGAGTGCTTAATAAAAGCATTTAAAGCAGTGAATAAAGTATCAATACAGTGTGATAGGACATTGGAGTTATTAGAATTAGTAGAGATACAAACATATTAAATAATAATATATATTCAAGAAATTTAAAATTTACAAAGGTTAATTATGAAAAATTTTATTGTAAATTTTAATAAAACTAAAGAAGAAGAAGAGAAGTTAATTGAGGAAGTTTATGTATATGATTCAATTTTAAATAATACATTTATTTTATGAAATTACCCAAGTATTAGAGTAAGTATTTAAATACTTGGGTTTTGTTTTAGTAATAGTATTGTGTAGTTGCAAATAAGTTATCAAGTTATATTAAAGTGATTACTAGGCAAATTATAAATACAAATAATCTTACTTAGTGTATAATGATTTGGAATAGTCAAATTTTGTTCCCACTTAGTAATAGTTCCAAATCCTCTATTAATAGATTTAGCAAATTGTAACTGAGTAAGTCTTAGGCTAAATCTCAACCTTCTTATTTTATCACCTATTGTTTTATCTGGTATAGTAGAAGCAAGTACTTCATTTATATTAAAAGTGAGTGGTGAAAATATTTCTTTAAAGGTGTCACTAGTAATGACCTTGTACATGCAAAGCTTATGACAACTTATTATCCATTAAAAAAATTAAGGAAAATAAAAGGTCTTGAAAATGCAAAATATGTAGATCCATATGCAGGTAGTAAGGGAAACTCTATAAGATATATGTCAGTTGCGCCTAGAACTAATGACTTAAAGGTAAATGGAGTAGATAATTTATTCTGTGCTGGAGAAAAATCAGGATTATTT
>NZ_JAWGSV010000372.1:0-2058 GCF_032552055.1 Clostridium sp.
CTATAATCCCAACCAAAACTATTTTAAGATCATATTTTAATTATTATTAATTTTTATTATATAAGAAAAAGTATCACCCTAATTATAAACCACGCCAAGATTAAGTTATATTTTTTACATATAACATTAAAATACAGTCCCACTAGAACATATTAACTTTCATTGTTAATTATTAATTATAAAAAGAGCTGTTTTCACAGCTCTTTTTATATTGGGTTTCCATTAAAATCTTTATATTCGGGCTTATTTTTATCATTTCCTACATTATCCTGATCCTTATGAAGCCTTTGTCTTCTTTCTCCCTTTTGCAATGGGTTAATGGAGTTTTTTTTCATATAAAACACATCCTTTCAAATGTATTTTATACTGAATTAATCTTTTAATACATTGTATTACCTTAAACTTCAAACTCTTCTATTTCTATTGCATAAGTACCACAATGTCTACATACAATTATTGTAACTAAGTAGCTACTATCAACTACACCTTCCATATTAAGTCTAGTAAATGATTTTTTATCATATTCATCATCTATACTACTTGTAACAAATTTACCATCCTTACCATAAGCATAAAAATAGTACTCTAAGAAATCAAATACCTTTTTCTTTTCTTCTTTTCCAGCCTTACAATTACTGCAACATGTTTCATAATAAGCGCTTTGAAAGTCAACTTCCTCACTATTTTTTAATAAGTTTAAAATATCACTTACTTCTAAATTTCCTAATTCATTTTCTTCATCGTTTACAAAATACTCTAAATTATTTTCATTTAAAACATATTCTTTATCATTAAATATAAATTTATATTCCATATTAAGCCTCCTAATAAGCTTTTTTTTCATTATTATAGCATACTACATAATTTGCTAAAATACTATCCTTAATGAAATTTATAAATTTAATATATAGCTAATTGAGTATGTCTTTTATTATAAATAGGCCATTTAAAGCCTAACTAGTATTTCATTTATTTCATTACTTACTTTTATTCTTTCCTCATAAATCCATTTAAAATCAAATTCTAATTTAAATACTTTGCAAAATGAATAATACATATTTATTCTTTGATAATACATTTCAAGTTCATCCAAATTACCTGTAAAGCATTGAGGTTTACTTATTACCTTGCTCTTTAAAACAAATAATTC
Organism: Clostridium sp.; assembly: GCF_032552055.1. GTDB lineage: Bacteria > Bacillota > Clostridia > Clostridiales > Clostridiaceae > Clostridium. The sequence goes on from NZ_JAWGSV010000372.1 coordinate 1,151, forward strand.
ATCAATATATCCAAGGAAGGTATTCATAAGTTCATCTTTACTAATATCAAATGGTATCTTTAAAAGCTCCCATTGTATTTCTTCTTTTAATTTAAATCTTTTTATGCTTTCTAATATAATTAAATATTCATTTACATCCATTTTTCTATAATAATCAAGGCTTTCTTCCCTTGTAGCCCATAAGGCAAGTTTCTCATTTAAAGGTAAGCTTTTTATATTTAATATTGCATCTGAAGGTCCTATTACAGCTTCTTTAATAATTCTATCTTTTTCACTTAACTTATCTTTAATAAATCTTTGATTACCTCTAACTGTTGCTACATATCCAACTTCATATATTCCTTTTCTTCCTGCTCTTCCAGCTACCTGCTTAACTTCTTGAGAAGTTAAATTCCTAACCTCTTCACCATCAAACTTTTGAATATCTAAAAATATTATTCTTTTAATAGGTAAGTTTACTCCCATTCCAATAGCATCAGTAGTTATAAGAACTTTATTTTCTTTATTAATAAACATATCATATTGTTTTCTTCTTACTTCAGGAGGTAAGTCTCCATAAATTATACTAACCTTAATGCCTTCACTAGAATATTGTTCTGCTATTTGTAATACTTTCTTTTTTGAAAATACAACAATTGCATCCCCTTCTTCAGCTTCCTTATGGTCAAAGTTTTTTCCCTCAACCTCTAAAGGAATGCTCCTCTTATATTCCTTAAATTCAAATTCATCATTACAATCTTTTAGTATCTTTTCTACTACCTCTTTAGCATTTAAAGCACCACATAGATGTATTTCTTCACACCTAAGACCAAGTAAAGCTCTAGTCCATGCATCTCCTCTTTGAGGATCATCTATCATTTGAATTTCATCTATAATTGCAATATCATATTCTTTTTTTATATTTAATT
>NZ_JAWGSV010000373.1:0-2047 GCF_032552055.1 Clostridium sp.
AAATACTTCTCTAAATTTCCTTTATAAAAAAGATTATTAAAAATTTATTATTTATTAGAATTTATATGTAAATTTATGGGGCAACTGGTTATAATTTAATTATAAAGGGTGAGTTTATAGGAGGGAATTAGAAAATGAAAAAGAAGGCTTTAATAATACTAAGTATAATCATAGTATTAGTTATTTCTAGCTTTGCCTATGTATCACTTAAGACGAAAAAATTAGAAAAACTAATCCAGGCGCGTAGCAGTGCTTAACTCCCACTTTAATAAGATGGGAGTATTAGCAATGGTAGCGATCGGATAAAGTTAGAGGGCAGATGGAATATAAGTATAGTATACAAGGATGAACCAGGCGTGGACTATTCTTATACTATTGAAAAAGGTGAGATTACTCTGTCAGGTTTTTCAGGAAATATTAAAGATAAAAGTACATTAAAGCATTTATATATTAATAAATAGGGTAGTGTTATAATAATTTGTTTTAAATTTAAGTTGGAGGATTTATGGAGAAAGAGACTAATAAAAAATTAGACTTTGGACTAGTTACTTTATTATTAGCAGTTATAGGGATTTTATTTGCTTTTACCTTTGGAGATATTAACTATGGAGATATTATATTAAATAAAATAGGGTTAAGACCTTGGTCTCAAGGGAATTCAGGGACTCACTACACTATCTATTATTCTCTTATATTTTTTATACCATCAGTAATTTTAGGATATAAGTACAAGGACAATTTTGGAGCTAAGATAGGAAGGGGAATTTCTATTGTAATGATAGTATTAATTGCTTTTGGACTTTTATTTGGTGTTTTGAATGGATAGGGGAAAATGTAAATTGTTTTATTTTAAAGACTTTGGCTTATTAACTGATGGTGATATTGATTTAAAGATTGAAAATAAGGTGCCAGCTAATGAAGAAAAAGGGCATGTCCCTTCATATAAGTATAGAATTACCCTTCATAATATGGATGATACTATTGGAGCTATTGATATAAGAATAGGACATAATGAAAACACATATTATGGGGGTAATATTGGATATACCATTAATGAAGAATATAGAGGTAATGGCTATGCAGCAAAGGCTTGCAAAATCATAAGGGAAGTAGCAATAGCACATGGAATGGAAAAGCTTATTATTACGTGTAATCCAGATAATTTTCCATCAAGAAGAACTTGTGAAAAGGTAGGTCTTACACTTAAAGGAATAGTTGATTTACCAATATATAATGAAATGTATATAAGAGGTGAAAGGCAAGAATGTATATATGAGTGGGAGTTATTAAAAATTTGACTATATTATTTAATTTAAGGTAAGGAGTAGATGGGTTCATGAAGAAAATATTTAAAAGTGCTACATTCTGGTTTTTTATTGCAAGCATAGCAGTAATTATAATTAATATAACAGGTAATGATGATAAAAATATATTGTTAATTGGATTAAACCCTATATTGAATTTTGCTGTTTATACTGAACCATTTAGGAGTATTGCATGGAATGATGGACCTAATCTTTTCATGTATATTGCACACTTACTTACTTTTATTTTTCCAGCTGCTATAATTGATTTTATTATATATGCAATTAAGTATAGTATTAAAAAGTCAATCTCTTTAAAAATAGACCATTAATAGTTTTTAATTTAAATCATATTATAGATTAATAGTTTGTTTATATGTTTGAATTAAAAAAGGGTTGTTTATATACAACCCTTTTTTAATTAAGGAGTTTTGCTAAAATATAAAGCAGTTTCTCCATCTGATATTAAGATTATAGTATTTTTATTTGTAATAGTGCCAGCATTACATTTTCTGTTACAGTTTATATTTTTATAAACTATGTCAGCATTCTCGTCTAAAATAATAATTGCAGAGTTCTTCTCAGGATTTAAAAATTTAAATTGTAAATTATAAGAACCTGTATCATTAGGATCAAGCCTGTAAATACCTTCTTTATATACTGAATCGGTTGGAGGGATAGTTGCATTTGTATAAGCATATGTATTAGTTGTAAAAATCATAGTAAATAAAGCTATTGCAGAT
>NZ_JAWGSV010000374.1:0-2042 GCF_032552055.1 Clostridium sp.
TGCGATTGGCAGTTATTCAGAGCACGAGTAGTGCCGCCAGTATCATGCCCTTATAGGGCTTAATCAAGCCACCAGCTAAGCTGGTGGTACATGACTTTTTACAGCTTGTTATAAATTAAAAGTTTAGAAATAAAATTATAACAATATCAGAACAATGGTATAATATAGCTATGGTTATTTAGTAAATTATATACAAATAAGGAATATTATCTTAGAAATGATATATTAGATTATTATATAGTAAGCAATTAGATAATAGAAGGAGTAATTAAAAATGAATAATATTATATTAGTGGCAGAAACAGGTTCAGATATACCAAAAGATATTGCAGAACAAATGGGGATTTTCCTTGTTCCAATGCATGTTACTATGGGAGATAATACTTTAGATGATGGAACATTTCCAGTTGAAAAAATTTGTGAGTATTACAAAAATACAAATAAAATACCAAAGACAAGTGGAAGCTCACCACAGGATTTTATAAAAGTATTTGATGAAATTCACAGATTATATCCTGATAAACAGATATTACATTTGGCATATTCAGCAGTAACAACTTGCTCCTATCAGAGTGCTTTGATAGCAGCTGAGGACAGAGAATACGTTACGAGTATTGATACTAAACATGTATCTATTGGTCAGGCGGCCGTTGTAATTGAAGCAGCAAGATATTTAAAAGAAAATCCTAATGCTATTATGGAGGAATTGATAAAAGAAGTAAGCAACATATGTCGTAGATCTCAAATGTGTTTTATTCCATGTGAATTGGAGTATCTAAGAGCTGGAGGGCGTGTAAGTAATGCCGTATTTATAGGTGGGAAAATACTTAGAATACATCCATCAATTGAAATTGAAAATGGATATTTAGTAGCAAAGAAAAAGTATAGAGGAAAAATGGAAAGCATAGTTCCGAGACTAATAGAAGAATATAGTAAGATGAAAAATTTGGATAAAAAAGAAGTGTATCTATTGTGGTCCATAGGATTAACATATACAGTTCGTAGAGCAGCTGAAGATAAAGCAAAGGAAATAGGATTCGAAAATATTAAATGGATGCAGACAGGATGTGTAATTACCACTCATGGAGGCCCTGGCTCATTTGGAATTGTAGGATTTTCTAAAGAAGTTTAGGAATTAAAACAACAAAAAGAGAAGATAGTTCTATTGCCCTAGGGATGTAAGTGGATCACAAAGTGGTCCACTTACTTATTATGAGTTTATTTTTAAACTGTCAAATTGTTTTAATATATTAGGAATAGTTAAAAGACCTTGAAAATTAACAAGAATAGATAATAATACATTCAATTTTATAGAGTTTATTTAATGTGTTTATTATAAATACTTAGAACTGATAGTTATAGCCTATAAGATCAAGGGGTAAATATAAGAAAATTAAATCTTGAATATTTAAATATAGAATATAAAGAAAAACATCTAAGGTAATTTTCGGGAGATATGAGAATATGATAAAATAAGAAATACTTGATAGATATTCAATATAGAAAAATAAGAATGACAAAAATTCTTAAGATAAATTGTACCAAAAGCAGAGAGGAGGTACACAATGACATTATCTATAAATGAAAAGAAATTAAGTGAAAAATTAATTAAGTATAGACGTGAATTGCATGAAAATCCTGAGTTATCTATGAAGGAATATGAAACAACAAAGCGTATTCGTAAGTGGTTAGAAGAGGAGAATATTAAAATTTTAGATTTACCACTAGATGTAGGAGTTGTTGCTGAAGTAGAAGGGGACTACCATGGTCCAACTATAGCTTTAAGAAGTGATATTGATGCTCTTCCAATTTTAGAAGATACAGGCTTAGACTTTGAATCTAAAAATTTAGGAGTAATGCATGCTTGTGGTCATGATTTTCATACTTCATCGATTTTAGGAGCGGCTATCCTTATAAATGAGAGAAAGTCAGAATTGCATGGTAAAGTTAGAATTATATTTCAGCCAGCAGAAGAAAATGCAAAAGGTGCTGATATTATCATTAAGGCAGGAGCCCTCGATAATGTAGAAGCTATATTTGGA
>NZ_JAWGSV010000375.1:0-2018 GCF_032552055.1 Clostridium sp.
CCTATCTATAGTTTAGTATATTATATTAAAATAATAAAAAAATATTACTAAATAATATAAAAATGCTGAAATAGAAAAGATAATATGTTATAATACGAATATTAATAAGAAATTTAAATAATTTATTCGGAGGTTTTCTAAGGATGAGAGATTTATATAATTCACCATTAAATTCAAGATATGCTTCAAAAGAAATGAGCTACATATTTTCAGATGATATGAAGTTTTCTACATGGAGAAAGCTTTGGGTTGCTTTAGCTGAAGGAGAAAAAGAGCTAGGATTAAATATTACTGAAGAACAAATAGCTGAGCTTAAAGAAAATATTTATAATATTAACTATGATGAGGCTATAAAGAGGGAAAAAGAAGTAAGACATGATGTTATGAGCCATGTTTATGCTTATGGATTACAATGTCCAAATGCAAAAGGAATAATACATTTAGGAGCAACAAGCTGCTATGTAGGAGATAATACAGACATTATCATAATGAGAGATGCTTTATTATTAGTAAAGAAGAAAATAGTAACTGTATTAAATCACCTTTCAAACTTCGCATTAAAGTATAAAGACATGCCAACTTTAGGATTTACTCATTTTCAACCAGCTCAATTAACTACAGTAGGTAAAAGAGCTACCTTATGGATGCAAGATTTAATACTAGATATAGAAAATATAGATTTCCTACTATCTACATTAAAACTTAGAGGAGTAAAAGGTACTACTGGAACACAAGCTAGCTTTATGACTTTATTTAATAATGATGAAGATAAGGTAAAAGCATTAGATAAGATAGTTGCAGAAAAAATGGCCTTTAAAAAAAGTTATGGTGTAACAGGTCAAACTTATCCAAGAAAAATAGATTCAATAGTTTTAAATAGATTATCAGAAGTTGCACAAAGTGCATATAAGTTTAGCAATGATTTAAGATTATTACAAAATATGAAGGAAATAGAGGAACCATTTGAAAAGAATCAAATTGGATCATCTGCAATGGCATATAAGAGAAATCCAATGAGAAGTGAAAGAATGGGTGCATTAGCTAGATATATTATTGTTAATTCATTAAACCCAGCAATAACAGCTGCAACTCAATGGTTTGAAAGAACATTAGATGATTCAGCCAATAAGAGAATTTCTGTTGCAGAAGCTTTCTTAGCATTAGATGGAGTATTAAACTTATATATAAATATAGCTGAAAACATGGTTGTATATGAAAAAGTTATAAGTGCTCATGTTAATAATGAATTACCTTTTATGGCTACAGAAAATATAATGATGGAAGCTGTAAAAAGAGGTGGAGATAGACAAGAGCTACATGAAAAGATTAGGATTCATTCCATGGCAGCAGCACAAAGAGTTAAGGGTGAAGGCTTAGACAATGATTTGATTAGTAGAATAATTAATGATGAAAGCTTTATGCTTAGTCAAGAAGAAATATTAACGATAATAGATCCAAATAAATTTGTAGGAAGAGCACCAAGCCAGGTAGTTGAATTTATAGATGAATATATAAAACCTGTTATAGATGATAATAAAGATGCATTAGAAATAAAATCTGAAATTAATGTATAATTTAAAAGGGGTTGTCTTTTGAGGCAGCTCCTTTTAAATTACAAAAAGTTAAAAAATATTATGGAATTAGAATTGTTTAGTATTGCATATGACTAACTATTTAGTAATTCATAAGCCGAACTGTTTAAAAAGTTCATTATTTAAATACTATATATTATGAATAAATTTGTATAATATGTAAATAATTCTAATAAGTAATGTAAGAGGAGGCTGTCATGGAAGAAAGTAGTATATATTCGTTTAGCGAGTGTTTAGGCTGTGGTGGTACAGGAAGGATAAAGTGCGATTGCAGTACCCTTAAAGAGCCAAATAAGCACTGTGTAACATGCAAAGGGGAAGGTGATTTTATATGCCCAATTTGTGAAGGAGAAGGAAGCTTTTAAGTGATTAGTTAAAGAGAATCTATAATATGCTTAACAAATAGGATGAGTTATAATAATATAT
>NZ_JAWGSV010000376.1:0-2011 GCF_032552055.1 Clostridium sp.
TTGGAGTTGCTCGATTTGAAAGTGAGAATGATAAAGGAATTATCAATGGTTACGTAAATGATGATCAAGGTGATCCAGTTGAAGGGGCAAAGGTTTTACTAGAAGGGCAACCAACACTTATTGCTACAACTGATAATCGTGGATTCTATGTATTTACTGATGTTACTGCAGGAACATATAACCTAAAGGCAATTTGTGAAAACTATATTGATGGTGAATTTAAATTAGTTGAAATTCTTAGTGGTAAAGCTAATAGAGTCGATCTTACCCTTGGTGAAAGTACTTCCAAAGTTGGAACTATAACTGGGAAAATTAAATCTGGTGGTGTAGGCTTGCAAGGTGCTACAGTTACACTTTTTAAAGAAGGAACAGAAATTAAAACAATAAGGACTAATTCTACTGGAGAATTCACTTTTACTGATGTTACAGTAGGGAAAGGTTATTTTATAACTGCTAAAAAAGAGGATTACTTTGAAAATAAAGCTGAAAATATAGAAGTAAAACCTGCTAAGGCTACTACAGTAGATATAATTCTTACTAAGGATATCACAAGTGCTGAATATAAGCTAAATGTTGATTTTGATGACTATGAAACAGGAACATTTAGTGGTAATGATGAATGGGAAGTTATTAATCCAGGAGCAGAAAAAGGATCTGTTGAAATTATTGAAGAAGAAAATGGTAATAAGTATTTAAAGATGAATAAGACTGCATCTGGAAATATAGGATTCTATAATAAAAATAATCAAAACTTAAGTGGTATTGTAACTGTTGAGGCACGCGTGAAAAGATCAGCAGTAGAAACTAATATTCCTAATCAGTTTGGTATGTATTCATATAATTCAAGTGATTGGAATTCAGCAACCCCTCCTTCTTCAGTAAATCCAATTGGAACATTTGCATTTTCAAAAGGTAATATAATTACTCATAATGCGAAGGGATCTAGTAAAACAGTTACTATTCAAGAATATTCTGAGGATACTTGGTATATCATTAGAAATGTTATTAATATTGATGCGGGTACCTTTGATTTATACGTAGATGATATGACAACACCAAAATTAACTAATCAGCCATTAAGAACTCAAGGAAAAAATCTTGATAAGTTTTTATTCTTTGAAAATGGAACAAACGTTGGAGATATTTCTATAGATTACTTTAGAGTAAATCTTGGAATACCTTACGATTATAATGATGCTGATTTATTTGACTTACAAGCAGAGGGATTTGAACTTAAAAAAGATGGAGATAATTATAGTGCTACCAATAGTGCATCATGGGATACTGAAAGTGTAACAATTACACCAAAAGCAAGAAGTGGCTTTGCAAGTGTAATGGTTAATGATCAACCTCTTATAAATGGTTCAGTAACTGTTCCACTTTCTGTAAGCGGTGATACAGGAGCTTATGAAAATATTATTCCAATTGTGGTAACAGCCGAAGACGGAGTAACCACTAAGACTTATCAGCTTATTATTTCAAGAGAAAATCCAAATGATCAAGCTTATTTAGATAATCTAGAGGTAAGTGAAGGTGCATTGTCTCCAGAATTTGATCCTGCAGTAATAGAAGATGCTATCTATACTTTAGATGTGCCTGCTAATACAGAAAAAATTCATCTAAATTATGATAAGAAGCCGGAAATTGCTGATATAAAAATTTATAAAGATGGAAAGCTTCAAGGAGAAACAACTGATGGAGTTGATCCAACAGAAGTAAATGTAACTACTGGAAAAAATATAATAATTGTAGAAGTGTGGTCAAATAATGGCGCTAATAACGTACATTATACTTTAGAAGTAAATGTACCTGAATTAACAATAGATAAGAGTGAATTACAAGAAGTATATGATGACAATAAGGACAAGATTAAAGGAAATTACACTGATGATTCATGGAAAACATTTACAGGAGCATTAAAGAATGCTGAAGAAATATTAGCAAAAGTTGATGCAACACAAGAAGAAGTAAATGAAGCAAAGGTAGTTTTAGAAGCAGCAATTAATGGCTT
>NZ_JAWGSV010000377.1:0-1971 GCF_032552055.1 Clostridium sp.
TAGTTAAATTATAAGTAGTAAGTAATAAGTAGTAAGTAAAAGTAAAATATTTACTAATATTAAAGGGGTGTATATTCGTGAAAGAATTAAAATTATCTCAAAGTTTTGCTTTGATAGCCTTAAATGCACAAGATAGTCTTAATATGACAGTAGTAAAAAAGGTAGCTTTACACACAATAGCAGCAGCAGTTGTACTTGAAACTTATTTAGATGGAAAGTTTGCAGTAGTAGGTGATAAATTATCATTAAGTAAATCATATTTAGATAAGACTGATATTACTTTATATGAAGAAGCTGTTTTTAAGCCATTATTTAATAAAAAGGATGAAATTCAAGAAAGTTTAAGATGGTGGTTATCAAAAGCTTCAACTTTATCAAATAAAAATTTGAAAAAGTTAGAAAGTACTATTGTAGACTCTTTAAAAGGTCAGGATTATATTGAAGAAATACCTAATCTTTTAGGTTGTGATATGTATTATAAGACCGCAGGATTATCACTGAAAGAATATAGAGCTAATATTGATGAATACACTAGAATAATAGAAGGACTAAAGGCTGATGTTTTAGAGGATGGCGTTATTAGTGATGATAGCATAATTATGCTATGGCTTCTTAGAGAAAGTGGAAGTTTTCAAGAAGTATTTTCTAAGAGTGATTTAGAAATAATTTTTGATAGAATTGCTAATTTGTTTATAAACAATAAGTTTTCAAAGGAACTTTTTAATATAAATATTAATCATAGTTTGGAATTAACTATAAAGGGATTTTTAAATATAAAGAAAAATGCTATTAAAACTCCTCTTGGAACTGGTTTTAATTTTGCCTTTCCTGCTATAGAAAGATCACAATCAATATTTATTGATACCGAAAAGTGGTTCCCTAATGCTGAACAAAGATTAGTGGATGTTAGAAGAAGATTAGAGGAGAATGGTCATAGTTATAATATACTTCGTATGGGAGCTGTACCATTAATAAAAATAGACAATATACTTTATGAAGCAATACCTGAAGCTACTCAAGGAAGGGTTCCAATTCATGGGGTACGTCTAAGAAGATACTGTATTTAAAGGAGTAACTATAATGTCTAGACAAAGATCATTAGAAAAAATATTAGAGTCTGAATATGTTACTATAGGAGAACTTGTTAGAATTACTAACTCAAGGTATGGTACTTTAAAGTTCTATACAGAAGAAGGAATGTTAAATTTTATACAAGAAGACGAAAAACTTACAAGAAGGTTTAAAAGGGAAGAGGCTTTAAAGAGAATTGAAGAAATAAAAGAACTTAAAAGGCGTGGACATAGGATAGATGAAATAAAGGATTTATTAAAAGAATAAATTTAAGAAGAGTTAAATAATAAATAAAAATTGGACTGGATAAAATAATATTATAAAAGAGTAGTTGGCTCATACAACTACTCTTTTAAATCTGTTGCTTTACCAATAGTGCCACCAAGCTTTTTCCAAAAATAATTATGTTCTTCTACTGCTTTAGAAAAATCATTATTTTCCCATCTAGTAAGGACTTCAAGCATGTACTCTTTATCATCATAATCAACTTTATCAATGAGATTTTTTATTGAAGATATTGAATCTGAAGTTATTTCAACCTTTCCCCAAATCTGATTATCTTCTGCAATGATTTTAGTATTACTCATTCGATGAAGAATATCATAGAGATTTTCAATAGGATAATAGTCATCATCTTTTATCTCTTCTGATTCTTCATCAGATAATTCTTTATCTATTTTTTTTATTTCAGAGATATTTGATTTAGCTTTTAAATTACCAGAATCACTTTCCTTATAAAATATAAAGCCTAAAATTCCGATAATTACAACTAGCAGTATAATTAAAAATGTAACAAAGACTTTGTTTTTAAATAAATTTTTAATATTAATCACCTTCTTTATACAGGTATTATAATCCATAAATTGTATTTAATAAACATTAATATAATTTATTTCAATT
>NZ_JAWGSV010000378.1:0-1968 GCF_032552055.1 Clostridium sp.
AAATCTGGATTATACAATGAAGTAGTTGATTCTCTAAAATCAGTAAATATTAATTTCTGTGAGCTTTCAGGTGTACAAGCAAATCCAGTGCTTTCTTTAGTTGAAGAAGGTATTAATCTTTGTAGAAAAGAAAATATAGATTTAATACTTGCAGTTGGTGGTGGTAGTGTAATAGATACCGCTAAAGCCATTGCAGTTGGAGTAGATTATGAAGGAAATGTATGGGATTTATATTTAACTGGAAAAGATGTAGAAAAGGCATTACCAGTTGCAACTATATTAACACTTCCAGCAGCAGGTAGTGAAGGGAGCCCAGATTCAGTAATTACTAATGGAGATAAAAAGATAGGATATACTTCAATGAAAATAAGACCATTAGTTAGTGTTATAAATCCTAAGTTATTTTACACTCTTCCTAAAAATCAAATTGCAAATGGAATTTGTGATATGATGAGTCACGTTATGGAAAGATATTTTACTAATACAGAAGCAACAGATTTTATAGATAGCCTTTGTGAAAGTACTTTAAAGACAATGATGAAAAATGCTTTAATAGTTAAAGATGATGTCAATAATTATGATGCTTGGTCACAAATTTCACTAGCTGGATGTATTGGACATAATGGACTTTTAGGAGTAGGAAGAGAGCAAGATTGGGCATGTCATAAGATGGAGCATGAATTAAGTGCAGCTGATTACAGTGTTCCTCATGGTGCAGGACTTGCAGTTTTAACACCATATTGGATGAGATATGTTTATAAAGAAAATAAAGATAGATTTTTAAAGTTTGTTTATAATGTTATGGACATACTTCCAACTGATGATAAAGAAAAAGATATTTTAGATGGAATTTCTAAACTACAAAACTTTTTCGTAACAATGGGACAGCCTACTACATTAAAAGGATTAGGTCTTGAAAAGATAGATTTAAAACTTTTAGCTCAAAAATGTACTAAATATGATGGAACTAATGAAAATCCAGTAGGACATTTTAAAGCTCTTACTTGGGAAGATGTTTATAAAATTTATTCTGTGGCAAAATAGGTTTTAGAATAAAATATTTTATATTTGGAGGTATCAAAATGAAAATAGATAGCAAGATAAAGCTAAATACAGGAAATGAAATTTACCAATTTGGATTAGGTGTTTGGAGAAGTGGAGAAGCTACTAAGGATGCAGTTCTTACTGCATTAAAGCTTGGCTATAGACATATAGATGCAGCTGCAATATATGGAAATGAAGAAGCTGTAGGTCAAGCTATAAGAGAAAGTGGGATTCCTAGAGAAGAGTTATTTATAACAACAAAATTATGGAATCAAGATATGAGAGATGAAAGAGTAATGGAGGCTTTTGATACTAGTTTAAAAAAGCTTGGATTAGACTATGTTGATTTATACTTAATTCACTGGCCGGTTAAGGATAAATATATTAAGTCCTATAAGGTTATGGAAGAAATATACAAGAGTGGTAGAGCAAAAGCTATTGGAGTATCTAACTTTAAAATTCATCATTTAGAGGATTTACTAGCTAATACAGAAATAGTTCCAGCAGTTAATCAAATGGAATTCAATCCTCAAATGCAGGATAATGCTCTTGTAGAATTCTGTAATGATAAGGGAATAGTCTTTGAAGCTTGGTCACCTCTTGGATCAGGTGCTTGCTTAGAAAATGAGGAAATAAAGAAAATAGGAGAAAAGTATAATAAGTCTGTAGCACAAGTAATTATTAGATGGATATTACAAAAGGGTATAGTAGTGTTCCCTAAGTCTGTTCATAAAGAAAGAATAAAAGAAAATGCTGATGTATTTGATTTTGAATTAACTAATGAAGAAATTGAGTTAATTAATGGAATGAATAAGAATATAAGAACAGGCGCAGATCCAGATACTTTTACTTTCTAAAAAGCATTAATTATTTTAACAATTAATGTGTTGACTATTTTAATAATTGTGCTAAAATAATTATTAA
>NZ_JAWGSV010000379.1:0-1949 GCF_032552055.1 Clostridium sp.
GAACATAAATTAAGATATAAGAAAAATATTAATCCAGAAGAAATAGAAATAATAAGTAAAGAATTACTTGAGTGCTCAGAAATTAGTGCATCCTTGGACAAGCGTATGGAAAAAATACGAAATAGAATAGATAAAAGGTTAGAATAAGAAAAAAATTAGAAATAAGTTGTAGGGGTTATAAAATGCTGTCACAGTAAATATGGTAGTGACAGCATTTTTTTTATAAGTTTTCTACAGCCTTTCCTAAGACCTTTCCTATAGAATCATTAATTACTAAATTGGCTTTATTATCAGCTGAAGTTGAAGTCTTATTTATTAGGATAATATTTTTCCCTCTGAAATAATCAATAAGTCCTGCAGCAGGATAAACCACTAAAGAGGTTCCTCCAATTATTAAAGTATCAGCTTTAGCAATAGCTTGAACTGACCCCATAATAGTAGCATCATCTAAACCTTCCTCATAAAGAACCACATCAGGTTTAACTCTTCCACCACATTTAGTACAAGTAGGTATATCTTCAGATTCTAATATAAACTTTTCGTCATAGAAGGCATTGCAGTTAACGCAATAATTTCTTAAAACTGATCCATGAAGTTCAAAGACATTTTTAGAACCAGCTGCTTGATGAAGACCATCTATATTTTGAGTTATAACAGCTTTAAGTTTTCCCATTTTTTCAAGCTTAGCTAAAGCAATATGAGCATTATTTGGTTTAGCTTCAGGATATATTAGTTTAGCTTTATAAAAGTTAAAGAATTCTTTAGGGTATCTAATGTAAAAGCTATGAGAAACTAATTGCTCAGGAGTAAAAGTTATATTAAGCTTTTCGTTAAATAATCCATTAGAGCTTCTAAAGTCAGGAATCCCACTTTCGGTGCTAACTCCTGCACCACCAAAGAATACTATGTTATTACTTTCTTTAAGTATTTGAGTTAATTGTTCTATTTTATTTTCCATATTATCATCTCCATAATACATTTATATTTTGATTATATCATATAGAAATAAATATACTTTAGAATTTATATAGAAGAAGGGAGAGGTAATTTAGTGAAGTTAATTTTATTGAATAGGTTAGAAGAATGTTAATTGATTTGTATAATATTGTAAAATAAGTTTTTCTTTGTTAGAATAATATATGGATTATTGAGAAATTTAATTAGAGGTGAAAATATGTTAATGGAAGAAGCTACTCCTGAAAAGGTTATTGAGTGGAAGGAAATTTGGAAAGAATATAAAAATATATTAGTTTCGAATAGAAGGACTGGTGAAGAGCTTGTTAAATATATAAAGGAAAGATATATTTTAAGAGAGCTAAATGATAAAAAGGCAAAAGAAATTGTAAAAAGTAATATTCTAAAGAATATAGTATATGCAAATAAATTATCAGAGGGACAGTCACCTAAGATACTTACTTTCATTATTGAAAATAGAGATGAAGGCTGTTGTTTATATGAAAAGCAGGATGATATATATATAGGAACAGAAATCTTTATTGGAGTAGATATTGAGTCAGGTTTTTTCCATGTAGAAGGAAGTAGCCTACTATGGGATGAGCTTATGGCCTTTAAAGGACTAGACGAAGAAGAGATACAGAATTATTTTTCTGTAGCTATGTACATTTTAAGTTTGAAAAGATTTCAAATTATATAGGGCAGAGTGATGTAGTTAAATAATAGAATTATAGATATAGGTTAATAAGTATACTATGTATTTATCCTATATCTTTTTTTATGTTTTTTATAAAATAAATGTAGATAAAACTGTATCAAAAGGTGTTATAATTAGCATATAAAGGATGGTATAAGGACTTTATAAAAATAAGGGGGAAATTATATGAAGAAGAGTGGAAAGGCTTTATTAGGTCTAGCTTTAGTTATAGGTGGAGTAGCTGCAGCAGCAGTTATATCACAAAAGGTTAAAGAAGGCGAATTTGATTGTCTTTGCA
>NZ_JAWGSV010000380.1:0-1943 GCF_032552055.1 Clostridium sp.
AAATATGGGAAAAGTTTTTTGTACAAGATAAGTATATAAATTTTAATTTCTAAACATAGTGATTTATAAAAATTACTATAATCTTAATATTAAATAATTTTAAATTTTGAGTTAATGGATTAAAAAGGAGGTTAATATATGAGCAAGATAAAGAAAAATGGTGTATATTATCTTAATGATTCGGAATTAAAAGATAGAGATCAAGATGCATTTAATCATAAGGATATTTCAGATAATATTATTAATTTAATTGAAACAAGAAAGTCACCATATAATATAGCTATTGTTGGAAAATGGGGGTTAGGAAAAAGTAGTTTAATTAAGTTCGTTACTGAGTATTTTAAAGTTAAAAATAATAAATATGTTATTACAGAAATAAATGCATGGAAATATGAGAAGGAGGCATTAAGACGAGCTTTTCTTAGACAGGTATTATTAGGGCTTGGATATAATGAAAAAAATTCTTTTGAGAGATTAATTGAAAATTTAAGAATATATAAGGGAAAGGTTGAAGGTGAAAAATTTTCAATAAAAGATTATTTTAGTCAGTGGATACCAATGATAATTGTAGCATGTATAATGTATATGATTATTGCAATTTTTATTTTTATTCGAAGTATTTTTTTGGGGAAGGAAGGAGTTATATTTGATTTTTCATTTATTGTGTCAACTGTAAGTAGTGGAGTATACATACCAATAATTGTTGTCTTGATTGATAAATTTATAAGTACATCATCTGATAAATATAATATGAACATTACACCACCAACGAATTCTACTGATGATTATGAGAATAAATTAAGAGATATGTTAAGTGAGAAAAAATATAAAGATACTACAGTAATAGCAGTTATTGATGACTTAGATAGGTTGAATCCAAGTAAAATTGTTGAGGCTTTAGACGCAATAAAAGCTTTTGTTAATTATGATAATTGTATTTTTATTGTTCCATTTGATGATGCAATATTAAAAAAAGCACTTATAAATAATAAAAGTAATAGTAGTGACACTTTATCTCTTGAGAGTGATTTATTTTTAGATAAACTATTTCAATATAAAATATATTTACCGAATATAATAATGTCTAATATACCTAATTATATTATTCAACTGTGCCATGAAGAAATCCCAGATTTTTGTGATTTATGTGGAAAAGAGTTATTTGATAGTATATGTAGAGAAATACTAATACATAAAGGTGTAACTACTCCAAGACAAGCCAAAAAAATTATTAATAATTATGTTAATAATATTTTACTTGCATATAGAAGGGAAGAAGAGTTATTGCCAGAGGGAACTCTTACAAATGAATTCAGCAAGAAAATATTAGCTAAAATTTCTGTGATTCAGGCAGATTACAGTAGTTTTTACTGGAATATTTTTAAAAGACCCAATATACTCAATGAACTTATTAAGGTAGTTGATTCAATGAAAATTGAAAAAGAAGATAAGTTGTTGGAACCTTATATTAATATCAGTGGCTCTTTACAAGAGGGATTTGATGTACAAATAAAGTCGGAGTATGAGGGGTTGGTTAATTTCTTAAAAAGAACTTCTAATATTAAAATTGATGATATAAGCACTTACCTGTACTTATCACAAGATAGCAACAGTATTTTATTTGGCGACGAATTAAGTAAGGAAATACAAAATAGTGTTACTAGTGGAAATTATCAATTAACTAGGAAAAAAATATTAGAGAATAAAGATACTGATTTTATCACTTTATTAGATAATATATTAGTATATGCTGAAACTTATGAGTATTATAATACAGTTTTATCTATTATAAACTGTTATGACTTACTAAATAATGAAAACACAAAAAAGTTAGCTAAACATATAGACGATAGAATAAATACAATTTTAATAAGTAAAGAGATTATTAATTATAATGAAATTAATTTTAAAAACATATTAAATATATATATGGAGTATAAAGA
>NZ_JAWGSV010000381.1:0-1918 GCF_032552055.1 Clostridium sp.
TACTTAGAAAAGGAGAAAATAATATGAAATTAGAACAAGGTTTAGTTCAAATATATACTGGAAATGGAAAGGGCAAGACTACTGCTGCTATTGGGCAAGGTATAAGATCATATGGTAATGGATTAAAAGTATTTATGTTGCAATTTTTAAAGGGTGGAGAAACTGGAGAACTTAAAACTGTTGGGGAACTGGGGGAAAACTTTAAAATTTTTAGATTTGAAAAGCCAAAAGATTTTACTTGGAATTTAAATGAAAGAGAACTTGAGGAATTAAGGTTAGAAATAAGAGAGGGGTATAATTTTATTTTAGATGTAATTAAAAATAATAAATGTGATGTTTTAATTATTGATGAGGTTATGGCAGTGCTATCTAATAATTTTTTAACAGTAGATGAAGTTTTGTATATTTTAAATAATAAACCTAAAAATATGGAACTTATTATGACGGGAAGAAATGTTCCAAAGGAAATAATAGAGAAGGCAAATCTAGTAACAGAAATGAAACCTATTAAGCATTATTTTGAAGAGGGAATAGATGCAAGAAAGGGTATTGAATATTAAGTTAGGGGCTATGATATGAATTATAATTTAGATGATGTTCAAATATCTGGTATAAGAATGTTTTTTAATAAGGTAAAAGAAGTTCCTGGAGCAATATCACTTACCTTAGGACAGCCGGATTTTGAGATGCCAAAAGAAATAAAATTAGGCATGATAAAGGCTATAGAAGAAGACAAGACAATATATACGGATAATTTAGGAGTTTTAGAGCTGAGAGAAGAGGTATGTAATTATTTAAAATCTAAAAATATCAATTATAGTAAAGAAGAAATATGTATAACTGTAGGTGGGAGTGAAGGTTTATTTTCATCAATTGCTTCAGTTATTAACAAGGGAGATAAGGTACTAATACCTACTCCAGGATATCCTGCATATGAAAATATAGTTAAAATCTTAGGTGGAGTAGTAGTATACTATGAACTAAATGAAGATTTTACTATTAATATAGAAGAATTAGATAGGCTAATTGTTAAAGGTCAAATTAAATATATGATTTTATCATATCCATCTAATCCTACTGGTGCTATTCTAAATTATAATGATTACTGTAAGTTAGCTAATCTTATCAAAAAATATAATTTACTAGTAATAACAGATGAAGTATATGAAGCGTTTACGTATGAAGAGTATCATAGTATTGCGATGAATGAAGAGTTGAAAGAAAATATTATATATGTAGGAAGTTTTTCTAAAATGCTTTCTGCAACTGGAGTTAGATTGGGATTTATTGCTTCTAACCGTACAATTATAGATGAGATAAATAAAGTTCATCAATACTGTGTATCCTGTGCTAATTCCATAGCGCAATTTGGTATATTAGAAGGTCTTAGAAATGGACTTTATAATATAGATAAAATGAAAAAGGAATTTATGTTAAGGAAAGATTATGTGGAGAAAAGGCTTAAAGATATGGATTTAGAATTTATTTCACCAAAAGGAGCCTTTTATATATTTCCTTCTATAAAAAAATTCAACTTAACATCTGAAGAATTCTGCTTAAGGCTTCTAAAAGAAAAGAAGATAGCTTGTGTCCCGGGAAGTGCTTTTGGATATGGGGGAGAAGGGTATATAAGAATGTCCTATTGTTATTCATCTGTAGAACTTAAAGAAGCTTTAGATTCTATTGAAATATTTATAAAAGAATTACATTAACTTTAAATATTTTAAATAAGCTAAATTTGGTTTTTGATTAGTTTTATAAGAGTATATAAATAGTGATTAAAATAGACTGCTTCAAAGCAGTCTATTTTAATTTATTCATTTTATCAACAATATTAACAAAATTTAAAAGTTTTAAATAAAAAGTAAAAAAAATCAATTTATTAAAAGGATAATAAGAAAATCAATGTATATATAAT
>NZ_JAWGSV010000382.1:0-1904 GCF_032552055.1 Clostridium sp.
TACTTTTTAATATTTATACTGGAAATAATATTAATATTAAAAAATATATGATACAATTATCATTGTAATATATTGTAAAGAAATTTTTTGGTGGTAGAAATGAAAAGAAGAAAAAAGCAGAGCTTAGTTTTTTTATTTGTATTGGCAATATCATTATATACTTTAACTATGTTTGAAGCTAAAAACGCCTTAATAATTATAATGTCTATTATTATATTAATTTTAATATCTAACTCTCTTTATAATAGAAGAAAATATTATAAGTTACATAATTTAATAGATGTAAATAGAAGAAGATATAAATCAGCAATTGAAGCTTTAGATGGAGCTATATGGGAATGGTCAAATAAGAATAATGAACTTTTTATATCTGATAAAATAAAAGAAATATTAGGAATAAATGAAAATATTAATAGTTTTAATGAATGGTTTAGGTATATATCTGATGATGAAAGAGAAGATATAGTACTTTATATTGAAAATGTTATTGAAAATAGAAGTATAGATGATTTTATTTTAGAACCAATATTTATAAGCAAAAGTGGAGAAAAGTTAAATATCCAAATTAAAGGTAGTGGAAAAATATTTAAGGATACTTTTTATTTAACTGGATCTATTAAAAATATTACTGAATTAAAAAAGTTTCAAAAGGTTAATACAAATAGGAAAGATAGAAATATACTAGCATTAGAAGTAGCAAATGATATAGTTTTTTGGTGGAATGTAAATGAAAATATTATTTCTATTGGTAATGCAGTTAGAAAATATTTAGGCATCCCTGGAAAGGGAGATTTGTTAATTCCATATAAGAAGTGGCAAGAATACATAAATGAAGAAGACTTAAAGGGTTATTTAGATAAGATTAATGGTATTTTAGATTCGCCTAAAAATGAAGTCTATTCAATAGAATATAGAATAAAAGGTTCCAATAATAAAGATTATTGGATACAGAGTAAAGGGAAAAAAGTAGTTGAGAATAGTGAAAGTATATTTGTATATGGAACACTATCTGATATTACTATAAGAAAAGAAAAAGAATTGGAAATAAGTTATCTAAGTTTTAATGATGATGTTACTGGAATACCAAATAGAAGATATTTTGTTAGAGAAATAAATAATAGGTTAAAGAATTATACTAATGAAAAAATGGCAATAATATTTATTGATTTAGATAATTTTAAATATGTTAATGATACTTTTGGTCATGATATAGGTGATTCTTTATTATTTGAATTTTGTAATTGCATTAAAAATATGAATATTGAGGATTCATTATTTGCTAGATATGGCGGAGATGAGTTTGTTTTAGTAAAATACAACTTAAAGTCAAAAGGTGAAATAAAAGAAATTTTGAATAATGTAATAAAAAATTTAAGTAAGCCTATGATGATAAAAGAGAAAGAAATATTTTGTTCTTTAAGTATTGGAGTTAGTATATATCCTACAGATGGGTTAGATATAGGAATACTTTTAAAAAGGGCAGATATGGCTATGTATTTAGCTAAAATTAATGGAAAGAACAGATATGAATTTTTTGACTCAAATATTTTAGAAATATTAAACCGTGAATTTAATATAGAAAAAGGATTACGGATAGCTATTGATAATAATGAAATTAAAATGTTATATCAGCCAAAGGTAAGTGTTTATACTGGAGAAGTAGTCGGGTTTGAATCTCTAGTTAGATGGCATAGTAATGAATTAGGTATGGTATCACCTAATGAATTTATACCAATTGCAGAAAATTCAGGACTTATTATAACAATTGGCAAACATATTATAGAAGAGAGTCTTAAGAAATGTAAAGAGTTGTCTTTAAAAACAGATAAAAAATTTAAGATGGCAATAAACCTTTCTGAAGTTCAAATTAGAGATGATGAAATTGTAAAGTTTATAGATGAAAC
>NZ_JAWGSV010000383.1:0-1894 GCF_032552055.1 Clostridium sp.
ATACAATTTTTTAAGTTTATGTATTATTCATTTTTTCAATAACCTATAAAAAAAGTTCATTCATTTTTCTTTCAGAACATACATTTTCTAATTTTTTTGAAATTGCCAATAATGACTCTTTATTTACACTTCGAGATTTACTTGGACAAATAGATACGCAACGCATGCAGGAAATACATCTTTCTTTTTCTACCAATGTTGGATTTTCTTTTGAAATGGCATTAACTGGACACTTTATAGCACATAGTCCACATTTCTTACATCCTTCTCTTACTTCTGGAATTAAAGGAATAACTTTATATTCTTTATAGGGATTATTCCCCGGTACATATAAATCTTTAGTATCCTTTACCTCTTTTAAAACTTCTTTAATCTTATCAGAGAATTTTATCAATTCTTCTTTATCTTGTAAATCTGGTCTACCAGTAGCAAATTGATGCATAATGGAATGTTCTGTAACTGCAGCAATTGCTGCAATGCTGACAAATCCTAATATTGTTAATGTATCTTTCAATTCTAATAATACATCTTCATATGCTCTATTCCCGTATGTTGCTACTAAAATTACTTTTGAACCATTTCCATTTAGTTTCTTAATATTAGACATTGCTACCATTGGAACACGCCCACCAAAAGATGGAATTGCTATAATACAAAGATCTTTTTTGCTAAAGATAAATTTTGAGAAATCTTCTATTGCATTTGACAAATCTAATTCTATTCTTTCATAATCAAATTGCTTACTTATTAAATCTGCTACTTTTTTAGTTCCACCTGTAGGACTAAAATAAATTTCAAACACTTTCATATATTCTATATCTCCCATCTAAATTTAACTCTATCTATTATTCTATACAACCTATCTTTATTTCGCATTTTAAAACAAATTCTTTATTCCCTCTTCTAGTATTTGAAGCTGTAATAAGGTTTCTTCATCTTTAATTTTCTTTTCTTTATTATTTACTATAGTCTCATATAAATCATCATATACTCTTCCATAATCACCATTTACAGACTTAACTTTTTCCTCATGAATTGTACCTTCTTCATCTACATAAGTTAAAGTTCCATAGTGTTCAAAGGAGTCTATTCCAAAGTCTTTATTAGTAGGCATATAAAACATTTTTAAATGTTCTTCTTGTCTATCCTTACCTTCTTTTACAAAGGAGCCTTTCTTACCATAAACTATAAAACTTGGTCTTGGTTTTATTCTAAAGTAACTAGATTTAACTGAAACTTTTAAATTTCCATAGTATAAATCTAAATCAAAGTAATCATTCATTCTACCTTTACCTAAAAGTTGTCTGACGTCATAATTAATATTATCTGGTTTGCCAAAATAACTTATAACTTGATCTAAAGTATGACATCCATGTCCGTATAAAAATGACCCATAAGGTGAAAATACTTTTGTTCCTTCAGGTGTCTCAGGTCTAAAATAATCAAAATGCATTTCTAATTCTAATAAATCACCAAGTTTTCCACTTTCTATTACTTTCTGAACCGTTAGAAAATCACTATCAAACCTTCTGTTTTGGTATGCTTGAACTATTAATCCTTTTGATTTTGCTAAATCAAATATTTCCTTAGCTTCTTTATATGTTTCCATAAAAGGCTTTTCTACTAAACAATGCTTATCATTTTCTAATACTAGCTTAGCATAGTTGTAATGGCTATCTTGCATAGTGCAAATAACAATTAACTGTATTTCCTCATCCTTTAATAACTCATCTAAATTAGAAGTATAGTTAACTCCCTCTATTCTATCCCAAGCTTCATTATTAGGATTTCTTTGATAAATAGTCTTTACCCTTATATTTTCCCTTTGTAATACAAAAGGCAGATGATATCTATTAGTACTCTTTCCATTTCCTATATATCCAATTGTAAGCAT
>NZ_JAWGSV010000384.1:0-1852 GCF_032552055.1 Clostridium sp.
ATGAAGAGCTTAATTCATTTTATAATATTTATAAAAATAAGTTTAATAACAAGACTAATGGTATAACCTTTAGAAGATGGTTATTAAGTTGTAATGAAAGCTTATCCTCTTATATAGAAGACTTAATTGGAGGAGATTTTATAAAGGATTACAATAAGCTATCTAAGCTATATGACTATAAGGATAACAAGGAAGTCTTAAATAAAATAGGTGAAATAAAGAAGAGTAATAAAATTAATTTTAAAAATTACTTATTAAATACTCAAAATATTTCTATAGATGAAAATTCAATTTTTGATATACAAATAAAGAGGTTTCATGAGTATAAGAGACAACAAATGAATTTATTATATTTAATTTATAAATATTTAGAGATAAAAAAGGGTAAAAAGCCAGCTACGCCAATAACAACTATTTTTGGAGGAAAAGCAGCTCCAGCTTATATTATTGCTCAAGATATTATTCATGCTATTCTTTGCTTAAGTGAAGTAATAAATAATGATACGGAGGTAAATAAATTATTAAAAGTTGTAATGATAGAAAATTATAATGTAACAAGTGCATCAAAAGTTATTCCAGCTTGCGATGTTTCAGAACAAATTTCACTTGCATCTAAAGAAGCCTCAGGTACAGGAAATATGAAGTTTATGCTTAATGGCGCAGTAACATTAGGCACAGAAGATGGTGCTAATGTTGAAATAATGGACTTAGTAGGTAAGGATAATATTTATATATTTGGAGAAAAGAGTTCAGATGTAATTTCACATTATAAAAATAGAGATTATAATTCAAGAAACTACTATTATAAAGGTTTAATAAAACCATTGATAGATTTTATTGTTAGTGATGAAATGATTAAGGTAGGAGATAGTACTTCTCTTTATAGATTATTTAATGAACTTATAAACAAGGATTGGTTTATGACTTTATTAGATTTAGAAGATTATATAAAAATAAAAGAGAAAGTATTTAAAGATTACGAAGATAGAGAGGCTTGGAATAGAAAAGCTTTAATTAATATTAGTAAGGCTGGATTTTTCTCATCAGATAGAACTATTGAAGAGTACAATAAAGATATATGGAAGCTAAAATAATTAAAAATTAAAATGAATAACGAAGAATTGAGGAAAAAACTCCATAGGAGTTTATGAAATTGAATAATTTTTATAAGAGATGCCTTGTGGCATCTCTTTTTATATAAGTATTTTTTAATTCTTTCATTTTTTGATTCTCTAATTAAGTTAAAATTGCTATGCACAAATTAAGATTTAAATTTTTCTCTGTAAAAAATATCTTTAATTATGCAATATAAATTGTAATTTAAAAGATTGTAAAACAATATTCTACAATTTACACAACTATAAAGCTATTACATACCTTGTTATTATATTTTTAAATTAAATATTCTTATTTTTTATGGTAAAAAATTAAGAATTGATTTAGGAAAACTTTAGATAAAGTGATGAAATATATTAAGAATTGGAATTTATACTGAGATTATTAAATCTTAGGGGAGAGGAGTTAAATAAATTCTTTATATGAAAGGTAGTGAATAATGAGTAATAGCAAAATATCAATAAAAAAATGGATGTACTTAATTGTAGCTATAGTCGGAGTTATAGGTATAATGATTTATTTGGAGTCTAGTGGGATTTTAGGATATATGTCATCAATAGATGAATTTAAAGGATATATTGAAGGACTTGGAAGTAAAGCTTACATTGTATTTTTTATAATACAGTTAATTTCGATAATAGTTGCACCAATACCAAGCAATTTTAGTGCTGTAGCAGGTGCTATAGTACTTGGAATGTGGGAATCATTTATTATTACAACTTTAGCTATAGTAATT
>NZ_JAWGSV010000385.1:0-1832 GCF_032552055.1 Clostridium sp.
GTGATAGTGCTGTTTGGATAGGGTTTTTTAAAAAAATAATATTTAATTTGAATTGGCATTAAAATTGCTATATATATTAGTGTAATTAGTTACATAAAATTAAGGAGGTTTTTAGTATGAAAAGAATATTATTAGTTTGTTCAGCAGGGATGTCAACATCTCTATTAGTTACTAAAATGCAAAAAGCAGCACAAGAGCAAGGTGTTGAATGTACAATAAATGCTGTAGGTGAAGCAGAATTAGTAAAACATGAAAATGAAATAGATGTATTATTATTAGGACCGCAAGTAAGATTTTTATTAAATAAAATGAAAACTAAATTTGATCCAAAGGGTATACCAGTTGCAGTAATCAATACAGTTGATTATGGAACAATGAATGGAACAAAGGTATTAAAACAAGCATTAGATTTAATGAATTAATAAATAAATTAGTAGCATTAATCATAAAAGGAGTGTAACAATGGAAGAAATAATTATGAATTTAATAGTTTTTAGTGGCGAAGCTAGAAGTTACGCGATGGAAGCTATGGAAATAGCTAAAGAAGGAAAAATTGAAGATGCTAAAAAATTAATTGAAAAATCAAAAGAAACTTTAGGAAGCGCTCATGCAACTCAAACTACTTTAATTCAAGGTGAGGCTGCAGGAAATAAAACTGAAGTATCTTTATTATTAGTACATGCTCAAGATCACTTAATGACTTCTATAGTTGTTAAAGACTTAGCTGAAGAAATAATAGCTCTTCATGAAAGATTAAATAAGGTGGAATGTTAAAATGTATAAGTTAGGTATTTCTATATATCCTAATAATTCGACTATTGAAGAAATTAAGGATTATATTAAGCTTGCTGCTAAATATGGATTTAAAAGGATTTTTACTTGTCTAATATCTGCAGGGGATAAAGATTTAAACTTAGTAATAAATGAATTTAAGGAAATGTTACAAGTAGCAAATGAAAATGATATGGAAGTAATAGCAGATATAGATCCAACTGTATTTAATAATTTAAAAGCATCTATATTTGATTTAAAAGTATTTAAAGATATGGGACTTTCAGGTATAAGGTTAGACATGGGATTTAGTGGATATGAAGAGTCAGTAATGACTTACAATGAGTATGGGTTAAAAATAGAATTAAATATTAGTAATGGAACAAAGTATGTTGATAATATTATTTCTTATAAAGCAAATTTAAATAATTTATATGGATGTCATAATTTCTATCCGCATATTTATACTGGATTATGTTATGACAACTTTATATCAGCTAGTAAGCAATTTAAGGAGCTTGGAATAAGAACAGCAGCTTTTGTTAATTCACCATCTGCAAAGTTTGGCCCATGGCCAGTTTCAGAGGGGCTATGTACATTAGAAATGCATAGAGATTTACCAATTGATGTTCAAGCAAAGCATTTATTTGCAACGGGGTTAATAGATGATGTAATTATTGCAAATGCATTTGCATCAGAGGAAGAGCTTGAAGCTTTAAGCAATATTAATAAGGATATGTTAGAATTTAATGTTGAATTAATTGATGAAATTAGAGAACTTGATAAGACTATAGTTTTAGATGAATTCCACTTTAATAGAGGAGATGCATCTGAATATATGGCAAGGAGTACACAAAGCAGGGTAAAATATAAGGGTGAAAGTTTTCCACCATATAATGTGGTAGATATAAAAAGAGGGGACATTTTAATAGATTCGGATTTATATACTAGATATGCAGGAGAATTACAAGTGGCTTTAAAAGATATGAAAAACACAGGTAAAACTAATGTAGTTGCAAGAATAGTTGAAGAGGAAGTATTCTTATTAGACTATATTAAGC
>NZ_JAWGSV010000386.1:0-1822 GCF_032552055.1 Clostridium sp.
TATTTATATTTTAATTAATAAGTTTCTAATACCATTAGCGCTAAGATTGGTTGTATCATATATATTAACTGACTTTATCACTACTGCCTCCTAAATTGTCTATACTTGTATTATAATGGATCCGATACGTTAGTTACAGTAGCATTGGCGAAAAGGTAACTGGCAAAAAAAAGAGGTGCATTACTGCAACCCCACATAGTTTATCTTTTAATATTAATCATCTTCTCTACCGCTGTAACACATCCTGCACATTCCTATCTCTTTCTCTTCTGACGTTGTTAGTAGTTCACCACAACACATACAATACTTTCTTCTTGCCATTCTACTTCACTCCCTCCATTAATTCATATTTTTAATCTAATAATTCGATTTGATGTTCTAGTTTAAGAATTTTCACTTCCATAATTATACTATTTCAAAACATTCAAAGTAATAATTACAAACAAACATAATGTACTTAATTTTCTTTTTTAATAATTCTTGAATACCTCTAGCAGCCCTATTGGCTTAGTTTGATGCAAATCTCTCTCCAATTTATCCTGATTATTTACTGTCCCAAAAAATAATCCTTGTCCATATCTGTGATATGCAGCTTATTATGAATTAAACATAATTATATTTACTAAAGCAACAATTATAATCTACTTACTAATAATACACCATAATTCAAATAATTGATTACATAATGCTTCAAATTATTTATTATATCAACTATTTTTTATATTAAAGTTTATTCACTCCATTATATATCCACCATACCTTATAAATGTTACTCATACTAATTACATTTTATTTCTAAAGTATTTAATTGTGTTATTAATAATTTTTTCTGCAGCTGCATGATAAATCACTATTAGGTTTTCTTTGGCTCCGGTACAACAAACGAAGAATATTTTGTTGTTCTCTGGAGTATGTCTTCAAAAGAGCATTTTTTTCCTGCTATAAGAGTTCCTCACGGACTACTTTCATCTAGAAGTTATTTGTATATGTTAATATCCTTCTGAGATATTCTTGTCATATTATTGTTCTTACTATTATCACATAATTTATACTTAAAATATTGTGTAACCCAAACCGACCATATACCATAAATGATACCTTTCTCCACTTATTCAAGTGCTGAAGCTAAGTAAGGGGAAATTTTCTTAGGACACTTCAATAAATTCCTAAAGCCTTTGATTTTATTCCCCACCCACCATCCCAATTCACCTACACTAAATTTGATTCTAACACTGTTCTTTTAAATAGAATTACTCGATACATCTTGAGCACAACATCTAACGACTACTTATTATTGAAATATTCTTCTTTGCTAAGTAGTGTTTCACACATCATAGCACCAGTAATCATTTTCCTTTTGAATTTTTTTGAGTTCTTTGTAATCTAATTCTAAGCCAGTATATTTATTTGATAATTCCAATCTTTTTATAGTTACCTTATTCTACATAAAACTTACTTCATTTTCTAACTTTATATATTTATCTAATTTAAAATCTATATTATATCCTAATACATGTAAATCTTACACTTCAAATTTACAATCTATTTCTATCCCCAGAATAACCTTAATACCATTAACTTGTCCAATCTTAATTGCTTCTTTAACTCCTGCTACACAATTGTGATCTGTTATAGAAATTACATCCATATTTTTTTCTTTACTTAAATTAATTATTGATTCAATTTCATATTCTCTATTATTTTATTTGTTTCTTCCATAGAAATTGTATTTACTATATACTCATAACTGCTATCACTTACATTCTTATCTAATATATATCCTAAATAACCATCAGAATATCCTATCACCATAGTATTAGAA
>NZ_JAWGSV010000387.1:0-1811 GCF_032552055.1 Clostridium sp.
CCAAAGAATAACGCAAAAGTCTACCCCTAAATAAAAACTTTGATACTTTATCTACATATATTAGAAGCATCTTATATATAAAATTATTTTGATTTTCCACAGATACACTTCACCTTATCATAAGTAATAAATTTTTATAAAACTAACCCTGCAAAGTCAGTTTTAAGGTTATAAAATCTTCAGTTATCGTATCTTCTCTAAGTATTGAAAGCTTAATATTATTAAAAAACAAACAAAAAACTTATAAAAAATAGGATAGATTTATATCTATCCTAATAACCATAATATCTTAATGATTTAATTATTAACCTGTATTTGCTTTATTATTACACTAATTAAAATTTTCTTTAATAAAAACTTGATATTGATTTCTTTTTACTTATACTAAAAATATATTATACAAAGCATACTGAGCTTTAAAAATCAAACATTAATTCTTAATGTTTTTTCTAGTAATTCTGACTCTCTACAGATGCGATTAACCATTAATAATTCTAACCTTATTTATACCTCTTTATTAGTAAGCAAACTATCTCTCCAACTTTTCGATATACTCCATTACTTCGCTTCTATTTCCCTTGTAAACTATATTTCTATTAGATTTTAATAAAGAATGTTTATACATAGGATCATAGTACTGAGTTAAAAATAACTCTATCCAATTTCTATGTTTATCTATCTTATTAGTTGTTAACTGTTCATTGTATGCCAGTTTAAGTTCATTAACTATTGTATGTATTCTGTCACCAAGCTTCCCCTTAACTCTTTCCATACTTGCTATCATATCATTTAACCAAGCTTCTAAAGCAAGTTCTTCATTTTTAAATACTTCTCTATGCTCTTCTTGTCCATTTATCACATATTCTTCTAATATATTATCTATTCTTTCATTAAGTGAAGCTTCTAAAAATATCACATCTCCACTTTTCATATATTCAAAAAATAACTTTGGAATAAAACTCTTTCCTATATTTTTCCCCTCATCTTCTAGAACCATATATTTATAGTTATTATTTTTATGTTTAATTAAGCTATAAGCTAAATTATTTTCAAAGTTAATTTGTGTTGGCTGAGGTGTAATATGATGACCAAAGGTAGATCCTCTATGGTGAGCTAGGCCTTCTAAATCTATTGAATTATTTATTTTATGCAATAATATTGTTTTCCCTGAACCTGTATATCCAGATAATATTAGCGGTTTTGATTTTATCTCTTTTGGATCTAATGAATTTATAAGGTAATTACGAAAAGCCTTATATCCTCCATCTAATTTCACTATATCTTTTCCCGTTTCTTCATATATCCATTGTTGTGCTATAGTTGAACGTGATCCTCCCCTAAAGCAATAAATCATAGAATTTGGATTTTCATTTGTAAATTCTGTCCATGCCTTTACCCTAGCCTCTTTAATTTCTCCTGACACTATTTCATAACCAAGTTTTGTTGCTTCTTCGTTACCTTTTTCCTTATAACATATACCTATAATATGCCTTTCCTCATTATTCAAAATTGGCATGTTTACTGCATTTATCATTGCTCCTTTTTCAAATTCAATTGGAGCTCTAACATCTATTAGCTTTGTGTCATTTAGCACTATACTCTTAAAATCATTTGTTACTGATAATTTCTTCATTACTCTACTTCCATTTCATATTTTATTTACTTCTAATAATATAAATTATATATTTCTTATTTGTAAAAATAAACTAAAATTATGTAATCTTATCTAAAAATTTATATTTTTACTATTGTTATTCCTTCTTTAGATTTATAATAATTATTGAAAAGTATTTTTGAATTAAATACTATAC
>NZ_JAWGSV010000388.1:0-1811 GCF_032552055.1 Clostridium sp.
AATTTTATTAGAAAATTTAAAAAGTTGACAGTAATTTAATGATGTGATTATTATAATAAAATCTTATATAGAAGTAGAGCTATGCGTAAAACTATCTATTATGTGTTTATTATTAATTATAATATTTCTTATAATAATGTAAAAAGCACTCTAATTAAAGAGAGCTTAAAGTTTGAATAATATCCACTTGTAAGCAATACCTCTTAGATTACCCCCTGATTTAACAATATAAGTATCTGTAGTACTTTCATTTTCTTCTTTTCTGATCCTATAGGTGTATTAAATAAAGCAACATCTTTATTTCTTATATTAACTAATCCTTGTATTCTAACTCCAACACTATTAACATAAAGAAGTATTTCAGTTGCTACTACAAAATACTTTTCTTTAATTTATCATCTTTATTTGAGTTAACAAAAATACCAAATAGATCTATTACATACTGCTTTTCTACCTGGTATTTTTTATTTAGTTAATGCGCAATAATTATCTATTGCGAAACGCTATAAAGTTGTTTTATCTCCCTACCTATGACTTCTGAATAAAACTTCATTCCTTCCTTTGAAAGATGAACTCCATCATCATCACCTGAATTTTCTTCAGTTCTTAATATTTTATATAAGTCAACTTCTTCACTCTCGTTATATATGTCTATTACTTTAACATTGTACTCTTGTGCAACTTTTTTTGCTTTATCGTTATATAGTTTTAATTGCTTATTAGCACCACCCACTTCATCATACCACTTTGAAGGGTGCCTACTATAATAATAGCTTGATTTATCATCCATATTTCCATTGCCCTTTTCCCCTTCAATTACCATATGGGGTAAAACAATAATTGGCATAGCTTCCGCTCTTTTTATTTCAGCTATCATTTTCTTTATATTCTTTTTATATTGTTCTATTGATACCATTTCTTTATTTTGCTTTTTAAAATAGTGGTCATTCATACCAAAATTAATAAGAACATAATCTGGTTTCTTTTCAATTACATCTTTTTTGATTCTTTTCAAACCATTTTTAGTACTATCTCCTGCAATACCACTATTAATAACATTTGCATTTAAGTCTTTTGATAATAAACTAGTCCATTTCACATCATTATTAATATAAACCCCTTCTGTAATACTATCTCCAAATGCAACTATAGTGCTTCCTTTAATTTCATTACTTTTTACATTAGTACTAGCATATTTCTCAATATTTTTATTATTAAAATAAGTATATACCCAAAGCCATATATTTAAATTTAATATCGTTGATAGAACTATTTTAAATTTCTTTTTCATATGTATAACCCCTTTTTGGTATATTATACCATATATTCTATCTTGTTTATATACTGGATAAAATCTACCATTTTTATGTATTATCAATATAATTTATAATATTTTCCACTTTAAATCCTCCAATAGTTATATTCCAGAAATGTTGATATTTACTTCATTTTCTTTACCTTTTAAAATATTCATTAAAATAACCTTATTCATTATTAAAATTTCTTTAGATGCTATTTTTAACAAAAAAATAACACCATCAAATGATAGTGATGTTTCTATTTCATTATCTCTTATATTATTCATACGGATTGTCTTTATTATAGCTCAATTGGAATTTTTATATAGTGTCTTTTCTTCACTTGTTAATGTTGTAGGAGCTATTCTTTTATATTCTTCCATCTATTAAACATCCATTAAACTTCTTATGTTTATCTTTTCTAATTTATTGTTTATTGTAACCGCAGTATTAGCTATAACATTTGTTACATCTATGTTCGCTTGTACTGCTATGCTTATATCACTTATATTT
>NZ_JAWGSV010000389.1:0-1795 GCF_032552055.1 Clostridium sp.
AAAAAAAATTCTCAAAGAGTTTTAGTTAAATTAAAAGGTAAAGATGAAGAGTTAAATTTATCATTATTAGGAAAGCACCAAATTATAAATCTATCTTTAGCTATAGAAGGTGTAAAAGAGTTAGACAATCTTAAGTATATTAAATTAGATTTAGATAAAGTCAAATCTGCAGTTGAAAAAGTAAAATGGAATGGAAGACTAGAAGTTTTAAGTAGGAATCCTTATATTGTTTTAGATGGAGCACATAATGCTTCTGGGGTGGAATTTTTAAAAAGTAATTTAAGTGAATACTTTATATATAGCAAGCTTTATTTGGTTCTAGGTGTACTAGCAGATAAAGAAGTAGAAAAGATGGTTAAGGTTTTGGCCCCATTAGCAACTGAAGTATATACATTAACTGCAAATTCAGTTAGAGCTGAGGGGGCAGAGGAATTGAAGAACATAGTTAAGAAGTACAATGATAATTGTATTGCCTTCAATGATTATTCAGATGCAATTAATTATGCTAAATCTAAAGCTAAGGAAGATGACTTAATTTTAGCCTCTGGTTCTTTATATATGATAGGTACACTTAGGAACATTATGAAAAATTAATAATGGCAATACTATGAAGCTTGCATTTTATGTATAGAGGTGATTAGTATGAGATTAGCCCTAGATTACGGACATTGCCTGTCAGGTCCGGATACAGGAGCAGCAGGGAATGGATATAGAGAGGAAAACCTAACTAGGGAAATAGGGAAAGCTGTAAAGGCTAAACTTGAAAAGTTAGGTCATACTGTTATTGTAGTTTCTCCAGATTATGCAACTAGTGTTTCTAATAGTTTAAGTAGAAGAATAAGTGCTGCTAATGCTGCAAATCCTAATATTTCAGTATCTATCCACCTAAATGCTGGTGGAGGTAGAGGAACTGAAATATATACTAAAAATGGAACTCAATTAAGTGAAGCAGTATCAATTTTAAAAGAAATGAATAATATAGGATATGTTAATAGAGGGGTAAAGGATGGTTCAGCTCTTGCTTTAGTTGGAAGTATAGTAGCAAAATCAATGCTTATTGAAACATGTTTTATTGACTCTAGTGATATGTCTATTTATAATCCAGATAAAATATCTACAGCTATTGTAAAGGGATTAACAGGATCAGTGGTAACAAATCCTGGTACTCCACAAGTTCCAAGTAACCCTGGTAACAATGCAAACAAATATTTAAATTTATTAAGTCATGTAAGTAGGTGGAGAGTATATCCGTTAACTAAGGCACCGGTAATAGGTAATGAAGTAGGATTTGTCCTAACTTCTAATTTTGGAGGACTATCTTATAAGATAAGTGCTAATCCTCAAACTGATGTATATACAATATATACTGAAAGTTATGGGACAGTAAATATCTATGCACCAAGAGATAATGATAGCACCATAACAGCGAGTCCTTTATATGGTGGAAGCTCATCATCAAATAGTGGCAATAAAAAATATTTAAATTTAAAAAATGTTATTCCTAGCTGGAGAGTTTATCCATTATCTAAAGCGCCTGTTATAGGAAATGAAGTAGGTTCTTTAGCCCCATCTAGATATGGAGGATTATCCTATGAAATATTAGGTAATCCACAAACTGATGTCTATACTATTAATACTACAAGTTTTGGTAAAGTAAATATTTATGCACCAAGAGATAATGATAGTAGTATAACTTCAAGTCCAATTTATTAGTATTTTTAAGTGTAATTAGTAAATAATATTACTAGTTACACTTTTTAATTTTTATATAAAAGTATATAATTAATATAGATGG
>NZ_JAWGSV010000390.1:0-1777 GCF_032552055.1 Clostridium sp.
ATTTCTTCTGGAGTTAAAGAATTATATTTATAATAAATAGCTATATAATTTATAAATGTACATCTCCTATTATAAAAAAATCCCTTTCTTTTGAAGATGTATATAGGCAAATACCAGATAAGGAAGAAGGTTTTTAATGAATATTATTTTAGATACTGAAAGTAATCTTTCGATTTATGAACAAATAATTAAATCAATAAAAAACTCAATAATTAAAGAAGAAATTATCCCAGGTGATATGTTACCTTCTATTAGATCTTTAGCAAGAGATTTGCAAATCAGTGTTATTACAACAAAACGTGCCTATGAAGAATTAGAAAAAGAAGAATTAATATACTCAGTACCTGGAAAAGGATTTTATATAAAAGAACCAAATCGTGAAAAACTTAAAGAAGCCCAATTTAAAGAATTCGAAGATCAATTTGATAATTTGATTCAAGAAGGTAAAAAACTAGGTCTTGAATTATTAGATATGCAAGATATTTTAAAGACTTTATATGAAGGGAGATAATAAAAATGCCTTATATAATAAAATGCGAAGATGTTAATAAAAATTATAAAAATTTCTCATTAAAATCTATTTCTTTTAATATTGAATCAGGATATCTAACAGGACTTATAGGTATCAATGGTTCAGGTAAAACTACTCTTATTAATATCTTAGCAGGAATTGATGATGACTTTACAGGAAAAGTCCTAGTAAATAATATAGATATTAAGGAAAATCCAGCTAAGGCAAAAGAAGAAATAGGTTTAGTATCTGAAAAACTCACATTCTTTCTCGATAAAACACCTTATGAAAATGGATTATTGCTTGGTGAGTACTTTAAAAATTGGGATATGAATAGCTTCTATCTTTGGCTAGATAAGATGAACTTACCTAAAGGACAGCCCCTATATCAATTTTCAAAAGGTATGAAAATGAAGTTTCAAATATGCTTTGCCATGGGGCATAGTCCAAAATTTCTTCTATTAGATGAACCTACTGCAGGATTCGATCCTGTATTTAGAAAAGACTTTATAAATATGTTGCAAGATATATTAAACGAGGATATCGGAATTCTTATGTCTACTCACATAACTAGTGATCTTGATAAAATCGCTGATTATATAATACTTCTTGATAATGGAGAGATTATGATTAATGATACTAAGGAAGCTCTTGAAGATGAGTTTAGAAGAAATAAGATTGAAAGATCTTTAAATAAGAAATTTACTATTAGCGATTTACTTTAAGGAGGCATAAATATGAGTTTTATAGATAAAGAAAAAGAAAGAATAAAATACAATTATCAAGGTCTAATATTGTTTGGTTTTTTATTTTTTTACTTTATTACAGTTCAGTCAGATATCACTAGACATAAAGTAATCTTTGGTAATGGTCTTGAAGCTGAACCTCTTTCCTTTATTACCTATCCCCTAATCTTAGGTATAATTTATCTAATAATGTATTTAAATTCTCATCTTTTTTGGATAAAAGAACAAGGAAAAAAAGTATTCATATTACGAAAATATGACATTATTCCTATAGATAGAAAAGAAATTTACACTGCAAAATTTAAAATAATTATAGAATATGTAATAAAATATATAATTTATTCTATTTTCACTTATATATTAGCCCTAGTATTCAATACTTATAAAGAAATAAACCTATTAAAAAATTCTATTGAAATAATTGAAGTTTCTTTATTAGCATTAATTGTCTTAGCTATAGTTTTATTTATAAATATTCTTCAAGATAAAAAGACTAAAAAAGAAATGTAATGAATTGATA
>NZ_JAWGSV010000391.1:0-1774 GCF_032552055.1 Clostridium sp.
GATATATTTCTTTTAATTTTTTTATAAGTTAATGGTTAAAATATTATAAGTATTAAATTCTTTAGGTAAAGGAGCTATTTTATATGAACTTTCTATATAGTCAAGAAACACTTACAACATTTGACTGGATACTTCGTGCTATTATTGCTTTTTCCTTTTTACTAATTATTGCAAAGCTATTAGGCCAGCGTTCAATTTCTCAATTAAGGCTCCTTGACTTTGTTATTACTTTAGTAATTGGGAATATTATTGCTCATCCCTTATCTGATGAGAAACTTGGATTAAAAGGCTCCATTATTACAACTCTTGTTTTAACCTTACTATATTTGAGCTGCATTCTTAGTATGCTTAAATCCCCTATTCTTAGGAGATTTTTAAATAATTCGCCAATTACCCTTGTTCAGAATGGTGAAATCCTGTATAAAGGTTTAAAAAAAGCAAGAATATCAATTGATATATTATTAGAAGAATTACGTAAAGAAAAAGTAGATGATGTAAAAAAAGTAGCTTTAGCAACTTGGGAACCTGATGGTAAAATCTCTGTTTTTCTACAACCAAAATACGAACCTATTACCCCTTCGTCTTTACAAATAGAAATGGAACCCTTTAATTTTTCAAAGACAGTTATTAAAGATGGTAAAATTAATTTAAAGGAACTAAAAGAACTTAATAAGGATGAAGACTGGCTTATCTCTAAATTAAAAAGTTTATATCAAACTAGTATAAAAAATGTTTTGCTAGCTACACTTGATAATAAAGATGATTTAAAAGTTTTTCTATATAAGTAATGTAAAGAGACCTATTAAAAACCCAACAATAAGCTATTTAATGTTGGGTTTAAGAAAACTAAGTTTTAAAATAATGATAATTAAGTAGTGATGTTTTTTTTGCTTTCAAGTTACAACCCACTTATTATTTTAAGATTTATTTCGCCGTTTTATTGATAAAATCAATTTCATATTGCCATTCACCGTATTTTTCTTCATTGTCAGTAATCGTTCCCTCTGTCAGGGAGATACGTAAAACTATTGAGTTAGGGTTATCCTCGTCGCCATCTTCATCGAACCAATCGAAAATTTTCTTAAATTTCTCTCTAATTTCTGCATTTTTTTCGTCCTTTACCCACCCGAGATTTTCAGCCCTTCCTTGCAGAGCATACCAACCAAACCCACTTACGGAAACCTCGTTGTTCTTTTCAATTTGCAGCATTTTATTCTTTCTTGCGTCTGTAGAAACATAAAATATACCGTCTTCATAATAAGCACATACCATACGGACAGCAGGACGAGGATTACCGGCAGCCGTTGAGGATAATGCTATTGTCGCAAGGGCAATAACTTCCTCTTTGTCATTTCCACAACGTTCCTCCAAAAGTCTCATTGCATTTTCAAATTTGCTCATTTTAATTCTCCTTTAAATTTATTTATTTTATGCTGTAATTATAGTGAAATCACTTTAAAAGTGAACTGCGATGTATAATTCCAGCTTTAAACACAAATCAGTACGAAGGCTACCAGTTCTAAATAACGCAAAATTTTTGTTTAAATACCGTAATTCTTGATACTTAACTTACTATTTAAAATTTCTTTGTATAAAATCATTTAATTTCCTTGAACTTAATTATAAAACTCGACACATTGTCTGTATCAACAAACATTAATATACACTATTATAGCATATTTAGAAATAATTTCCTGTTATTTCTCTCATTTTTTCCTTAGATCTGCTATTTTAATATATAAAATGAACTAACCAAGTATTATCACTAGTAGAC
>NZ_JAWGSV010000392.1:0-1693 GCF_032552055.1 Clostridium sp.
TCAACAGGCAACGAATTTATATATTCTGCTGTCATATCGTTGCTAACATGTCCCCTTAATTTTCTAGATAAAAAATAAGCTAATTTGTGTAATTCTGTTTTACTTGATGTATATTCATAATAATTACTTATAAAACTTCTATTGAGTGCTATACTAGTGAAATTAGGTAAGTTATCACTCTTTTCTAAAAATTTCTTTATGTCTTTTCCATTGGGATTATATTTTTTAAAACAATAAAATAATGCTTCTTCAGAATTTTCTACTCTATGTTTTTCACACAATAAAAGTAATGTAGAAAATACTAACTTATAAGGTTTAAACACTTGAAATATTATTTTATTACCAGTTTTATGAGCCACAAAATGATTATCCGTAAACATATTAATTATTAATTCAACTTCATAATTGTTTAATTTATTATTCTTAAACCAAAAAATATCTTTCTGAAACTCAGCTCCTTCTGAAAATGATGGAAATGACAATATATCACTTGATCTCCATGCAGTACAAAAGTGAAATAATGAATATAGCCATATTTGAGCATACTTAGGATTATCTATTGCATAATTAATATGCAATGAATAATTTAAAACATATTCAGCATATTTCATAAACAGTTCATTGCTATACGCTAGTTTATCAACCTTACTTTTTCTTGCTTTCCTCCTAATTGTAGTATCATACTTGCATTTATCTTTTTTTTGTAATTTTACATAATTAGAGAATTTACCTAAGCAAATTGATGTAGAATCATTTTTTTTGATCTCTTCAAATAATAACTTTTCATGTTCAAACGAATTCAAATCAAATAATTCCTTTTTTCTTTTGTCCAATTTATTACATAATTCAATAAGTGCATTCCCATTTCTATGCACAATAGAAATTAATCTATTTGATTTAGACTTATTTATCTCTATCTTTATAAATTTATCAAATAAGTCTATTGTTTCTGAATAATTATTATTAATATTTATTCTATTTCTATAGTAATAGCAATAATATTTATATGTTGCCTCTTTATCATTATTTATAACAAGATTATATAGTTTTTCCCTTTTAGCTTTTTCCTCACATATTTTTACTCCTTCTTCTTTTAAACAATAATTTCTATTTCCATAGTTATAAACTTTTGAAATATTTTTTCGTATCCATTCAGCATGACATCCGTATTCTGATGCCAATTCTGAAATAGCACAATACTTGTTACTAAAAGCAAAAAAATGTTTTTTCTTATACTTTTCTATATCTTCTTCCTTGATAACATATCTAAATTCGCCTTCTTTAACTACAGTTTCAGTTAATGGAAATTCTCCTTCTTCTATTAATTTTAGTAAAGTAGTATTCGTTATATAGAGTGTTCTTGCAATATGTTCAAATTCTAAATTATATATAGAGTATTTTTTTTCTTTATATTTTTTATTTTCATTCATGTAATAATTATTACTTAATAAATCTTTAACACTATTTATTGATGAATAATAACACGCTCCAAGATAATATAAATTATCAATATTTTTAATTAAGTAATCAGATTTAACTCCATATATTTTAGCCAATGCACTTACTTTTTTATAATCTTCATCAAATTTAAAAAAATAGGTTTTTTTATATAAATCGATATCTTTCTGAGATATAAAAAACGATCTTGTTTTACCTCTTTTTTCATATTTAGAATTAGAGAATACTCCTATAT
>NZ_JAWGSV010000393.1:0-1689 GCF_032552055.1 Clostridium sp.
TGATAGCAAACTGTTATATATAAAAATATTTCTTAATAAGTATAGTATATATGCTTTCAATTTAGATAATTTACAAGTAAGGTTTAAACTTATAATATTAAAGACTATAGATTATTAATTGAATCATATATATATCATGATTTTGGAGGATAGCTATGAATCTCTCAATAGATGCTAGGGGTATTAACCTTTATAATGGTACAGGAATAGGCACATATACTGAAAATTTGCTAAGGGAACTTTTAAATATAGACCAAGAAAATAATTATTCTATTTTCTGGAGCGGAAAAAACTATGAAGATTTTAAAAAAATGAATAGTAAAATTATTTTGACATCCAAAAAACATGGTGGTTTTTATGAAAATTACTATTTTCCAAGCTATATAAAAAATAATAAAATTGATATCCACCATATACCTCAAAACGGGATTGGATTATGTGAAAATTATAGCTCTAATTGCGTTGTAACAATTCATGATTTAATTCCATATGTATTACCTGAGACAACAGGAAGAGGCTATTTAGAAAGGTTTTTAAAGAATATGCCAAGCATTATAGATAATGCTAAAGGAATACTTACTGTGTCTGAGTATTCTAAAAAGGATATTTTAAAATTCTTTAATCATATTTCAGAAGATAAAATTTTCGTCACCCCTCTAGCTGCTAACTCAAACTTTAAACCTTTGGATAAAGAAGCCTGCAGAAAATTAATTAATAGCAAATATAACTTTACTACTCCTTATATCCTATACATAGGAGGATTTAGTTCAAGAAAGAACGCTAAAAATCTGATATTAGCCTTTGATAAAATAAAAAAAGATTTAAAAGTAGAACACTCCCTTCTTTTGGCAGGTTCTCTTAGAGATGAAGGAAAAAAACTACTTGAACTTTCTAAAGGTTTATCCTCTAGAGATAATATTATTTTCACTGATTTCATTTCAGAAGAGTTGCTTCCAAGCTTATATAGTGGATCTGAAGCTTTTATATATCCATCAACTTATGAAGGATTTGGGCTACCTCCCCTTGAGGCAATGAGTTGTAAGACTCCTGTTATTACTTCAAATATTACTTCCATCCCTGAAGTAACTGCTGATTCAGCTTTATTAATAAATCCATTTAATATAAATGAATTGGAAGAAGCCCTTGTTAAATTATTAAATGATGATAATCTTAAAAATAATTTAGCTGAAGAAGGCTATAAAAAAAGCCTCCAGTTTTCATGGAAAAACACTGCCATAAAAACTTTGGAAGCTTATAAAAAGATTTATACTTTTTGATTTATAAATTGTAGGATAATATCTTTAAACTCATCAATATTAGTGATGGCTGGAGCCCTTTCTATTGTATTCATTAATACTAATAAAGGGCTACTCCCTTTAATATTACTTCCATCTACTAGTTTTACGTTTAAAGCATATAAAGAACTAGGAAGGAAGTCTTTTTTTATAATTTCTTTTGATAGTAGTTCTTTATTAGTTGAGGCAAAAGCCATAAACCCTTTTATTGCCTCACTATTTTTCCCTACATTTAAAGCCACTAAATTTTTTCCACCTAAATCAAATAATCTATTTTCTCCTATATTAAGAGCCGGAGGATTCTTACACTCCCATATACCTTCAATTTCTCCTTCAGATAATGCTTTATAAAAATCAAGACCTGAAATACTACATATATAGTTATCTGAAGTAG
>NZ_JAWGSV010000394.1:0-1669 GCF_032552055.1 Clostridium sp.
ATTGTATATTATTATTCTAAAAGTTTTTATATAAAAACTTAAACTATATTATGAAATTTGCTGATTTTCCTTATCTAGTGTGTTAGAATTCTTATTGTAAAGGAGTGGTTAATTTTGTCTAAACAAACTAAGACACCAAACTATATTAAAATTGCAGTTGATATTGCTCATAGAATAATAAATAATGAATTCCTTGAAGGCGAAAAAATCACTGGAAGAACTACTTTAGTAAGCATTTACAATGTTTCTCCAGAGACAATAAGAAGATCTTTAGCCTTACTTAAGGATATGGATGTTGTTACTGTAAATGAAAAAAGTGGTATTATAATTAATAATAAGAATGCAGCAAAAGAATTTTTATATAAATTTAAGACTAAGTCAGATTTTACGAATTTAAATAATGAAACCTTTGATTTAATTAAAATGAGAAATGAAATTGATAATAAACTTGAAAAAAATATTACATCAATTATAGAATTTGCCACTCAACTTAGAAATGTTGGTTCTATTATTCCTTTTGAAAATATAGTTAAAAAAGATAGTGTAGCTGTAGGTAAAAGCATTGGTGAATTAAACTTCTGGCATAATACAAAGGCAACAATCATTGCAGTTAAACGAAATGGAGACCTATTCTTGTCACCTGGCCCATATTTTATAATTAATACTGATGATATTATAGTTTATGTAGGTGATGATTCTGTATTGGAAAATGTTAAAAACTACATAGATAATTAAGATATTCAAAGACTACCTTAATTAATGAAGAATGAAGAATTATGGATGTAATTCCTTCGGAATTACTAAATTTAAATTTATTCAAGAAGTCTTTAACATATTGCGTTGGTCGACTTGTAGCCTGCGACCGAGATAGATCATAATATGTTAAAGACTCCTTTACAATGTTAATATTATATTATACCTCGAAGTATATTATACTTGAATCATCCCTCTTTTTTAATCTTGGATAGTTATTGCATTGGCTATCTTCCTCTTGACTTAAGTATAAATTATTATATAAATCGTCTATGTTAGTTTCTTTAACAATATCAATAAAATCTGAATATCCTTTTGCTAAATTAAAAGTATCATAATATTGAGAGAATCCATCCGAAGTTAAGCTAATAGATACCTCTTTAGATATATATATCTTTCCATATAATCCATTATCAATAGCCTCTTCATTTAGCTCTAATATCCAATATCCATTAATCCTATTTTTCATCTTTCTAACATCAAGCACTTCATTATCACAATATTTTCTAGCTTCTAAAATTGATACTTCCTTCTCCCTAGATACTTTTACCATAGAATCTAATATTTTTTCTTCTAATTCTATTATTCTCTTATCTACTATCTCTACTGCATTATCATCTTTTTCTTTATATATTAAAGTACAATCTCCCATTACATAATACTCTAATTCCTTGCTATTAAATCTTACTAATGCTATTGCAGCACAAGGATAATCTACTTCATCTAGATTTTCGTATTCATCATATGTAATGTAACTTTCTTTTACTTCTCTAATAGCAGATTTCATAATATCTTTAAGGCTCTTAGAAGAATTTATATTATTTATTAAA
Source organism: Clostridium sp. (assembly GCF_032552055.1). Taxonomy (GTDB): domain Bacteria; phylum Bacillota; class Clostridia; order Clostridiales; family Clostridiaceae; genus Clostridium. The sequence continues at coordinate 1,584 of NZ_JAWGSV010000394.1, forward strand.
TAATCATTTATTTTATCAACATACCAAAGAGCATCTGTTTCTTTTTCTGTTATTCTTTTACCAGTGATTCCTGTTGCTCCATCTAA
>NZ_JAWGSV010000395.1:0-1641 GCF_032552055.1 Clostridium sp.
GAGGTACACCGTGGACAGCTTTAATATATATAAAGATATAGCTGAAAGAACACAAGGTGACATTTACGTAGGTGTTGTAGGCCCTGTTAGAACTGGTAAATCAACATTTATTAAAAAGTTTATGGACCTTATGGTAATACCAAAGATTGATAATAATTATAAGAAGGAAAGAGCAAAGGATGAGTTGCCTCAAAGTGGATCAGGAAAGAGCATTCATACAACAGAACCTAAATTTGTACCTAATGAGGCAGTAGAAATTACTATTGATGAAGAAATAAAGTTTAAAGTAAGAATGGTTGATTGTGTTGGTTATATAGTAAAAGGGGCAATAGGATATATGGATGGAGAAGATACAAAGATGGTAAATACTCCATGGTATGAATATGAAATTCCTTTCGAAGATGCTGCAGAAATAGGAACAAGAAAAGTTATAACTGATCATTCAACTATAGGTCTTGTAGTAACGACTGATGGTAGTATTACAGGCATTGAAAGAAATGAGTACTTAGAAGCTGAGGAGAGAGTAATAGAAGAATTAAAAGCTATCAAGAAGCCTTTTATAGTTGTACTTAATACTAAACATATAAACTCTCCAGAAACAAGAACATTGAAAAAAGAACTAGAAGAAAAATATGATGTTTCAGTCCAAGTGATGGATGTAGCAAATATGAATGAAGATGATGTAGAAGATGTATTTAAACATGTACTTAAGGAATTCCCGGTTAGAGAAATTAACATAGATATGCCAACTTGGATAGAAAGATTAGAGTGTGATAATTGGCTTAAAAAAGATTTCTTTAATATAGTAAAAAATATGTGTGAAAGTATAAGTAGAGTAAGAGATGTAAAAGCTATAGCTGAAATGTTTAAAGATGAGGAAAATATAGCTCCTATTGAAATAAGTCAAGTAAACTTAGGTGAAGGAAAAGCAACTTTAAAAATGAAACCTAAAGATGGAATATTCTATAATATTTTAAGTGATATTTGTGATTTAGATGTAAAATCTGAAAGTGACTTATTATCAATAATTAAGGATTTAAATTTTGCTAAGAAAGAATACGATAAGGTTAAGGATGCTTTAATTGATGTTAGAGAAAGTGGTTATGGTTTAGTTCCACCTCAATTAGCTGAAATGAAGTTTGAAGAACCTGAAATGGTTAAGCAAGGCAATAGGTTTGGAGTTAAATTAAAAGCTTCTGCTCCATCATTACATTTTATTAAGGCGAATATAAAGACAGAAATCAGTCCTATTATGGGATCTGAAAAAGAGAGTGAAGAACTTGTAAAATCACTTATGGAACAATTTGATAGCGACCCTCAATCATTATGGCAAAGTAATATGTTTGGTAAGCCTTTAGAAGTATTGATTAAGGAAGGATTACAAAATAAGTTATACAAAATGCCTGAAGACGTACAAGTTAAGATACAAAAAACTTTACAAAAGATAATAAATGAAGGCAGTGGCGGATTGATTTGTATTATATTATAATATTTGAGGTTGGTGTGTAACCAACCTTAATTTTTTTATATAATATAACTATAATACTAATTAATGTTGTATTTTAAGTAGATTATAAATACTAATATACACTATATGGAATTGAGGGGTATTATGGAAGACAGATTTTGTACCTATAAGAG
>NZ_JAWGSV010000396.1:0-1609 GCF_032552055.1 Clostridium sp.
CTTATATAATTCAAAATATTTATTATTTAACTTGCATAATGCTACATCATAAGAATTAATTTTTAATTTACTATCAATAAATTTCTTATATGTAGTACCCCTTTCTGCAATATATTCTTTATTATTATATTTAATCTTACAAATCATATCTTTGCCTCCATATATCTCATTACTACTTATTAATATCTCTATACTTTATATTATATACTCAAAAGCACTTCTATCATATATTACGAAGTTTTTTATATTTCCTTCTAAATAATACTATAATTTTTCTTTAAAATTGCTACATTATTAACCAATATATTTTGAAATTCTTCCAACTTATTCTATCCATTTATAACTATAACCTCATCAGTATAAATCCATACTTAAATGGAATAATAATTTAGAGGTGGTTAGTTTTATGTTTATTGTCTTAATACGTACTATATTTTTATATGCCTTAGTTATATTAGTCATAAGACTTATGGGTAAAAGACAAGTTGGAGAATTACAACCTTATGAATTTGTAATAACAATTATGATTTCTGACTTAGCCGCTCTTCCTATGCAAGACACTAGGCTTCCATTAATTTTAGGTATAATTCCAATAATAACTTTACTTTTTATCAAAACTATACTTTCTTTAATTCAATTAAAAAGCCAAAAAGCTAGGCAAATACTCGAAGGTGAGCCTTGCATCTTAATTTCTAGAGGAAAGATCTGTTTTGATTCCCTAAAAAAACAACAAATTAATTTAGATGAGCTTATGGAAGAAATAAGACTGGCTGGATACTTTGATTTAAGTGAAATTGAATTTGGAATACTAGAAAACAACGGACAAATGTCATTCTTAACTTCAAATAGTTCAAGTAGTAGTAGTCAAAATGGTGTTGAAAGCCAAAGTAGCAATAACTCACAAGGCAGAAAAAGGCCTCAATTGCCTGTAATTTATGTCCTTGATGGAAAAATTAATAAAAATACATTAACTAAATCAAAACAAGATAGTGATTGGATAATGAAAGAATTAAAAAAACATCATGTAAGTTCAATTGAGGATGTTGTAATTGCAATGACAGATACTAATGGAAAGTTTATATATCAATTGCATAAGGATGGTGAGGCTCGAATATGAAAAATACCTACATATCAGTTATCCTTTTTGCAGTATTACTAGCTGTATTATTTTTTCTAAACTATAAGTTCATTGATTTATGTAATGAGATAGTCCTTAATTGTGATGATATTGAAACTTCATTAAATGATTATGATGAAGAAGGTGCTTATGAGAAATCAGTAAATCTTCTAAACTTAATAACTGAAAAAGCTGATATACCAGCTATATACTTAAATCATGTAGACTATGATTTAATAAAAAATGATTCTTTAAAACTTTCCTTATATATTCGAGGAGATGACAGAGCAGAATCTTTAGCTACTCTTCATGCATTACGCTCAACAGCCCAGCATCTAAAAGAATTACAAAGTCCTAACCTTAAAAATTTATTATAAAGAATTCTTTAAATTATAAAGCCTTTATAATTTTCTAAATACAAAAATGGTTTTCTGGTTCCAAGGAGACCATTTTTTTGTAAATAACAAGAACTTTTATTTACAATTAATACAC
>NZ_JAWGSV010000397.1:0-1572 GCF_032552055.1 Clostridium sp.
TATCTAATCCCCCTTTTTATTTAAGATATATTATATATAAAGTTTTCTTTTTAATTTTATCAATTTATAATTCTAATGAATTATTATCTAATAAGTTGCCTTTTTTCCATTTCTTTTTACTTATTATTAATGCTAGTATTATTCCAAATCCAATTATGCTCCATCCATAAGCAAATAATGCTGGAAGTTGATATCCTCCATACGGTGTCTTTATTTCAGTTAATACACTTTGCACTAACATAAACAATAGTATAGCTGGAGTTACAAATTTAACACATATATTCCACCACTTACCAATTTTAAAATATGATATTTCATTAGTATGTTCTCTTACTACGTCTGCATTAGATATCCATCCAATTAATACAACTTCTAATAATCCAACAACTACTATTCCATAGTTATTTATAAAGTTATCTATAATATCTAATAAGTATAATCCTGCTCCTGTTGAGTAAAGACTACCAATTGTTATTCCAATTATACATATAACTGCAACTACCTTATTTCTACCCCATCCAAACTTATCTATAAATGGAGCTGAAACTGCTTCTATTAATGATACTGAAGAAGTTACCCCCGCAAATAAAAGACAAATAAAGAATAACACTCCTAAGAATGTTCCTACAGCTCCCATTTCACTAAATACTGCCGGGAAAACTACAAACGCTAATCCAACTCCACTTGAAACTACTTCACTCATTGGAATTCCCTTTATATTTGCCATAAATCCTAATATTGAAAATACTGCTATAGCTGATAAGAATTCAAAACCACAATTTGCAAAAGCAGTCATAAATGCACTATTATTTATATCAGTTTTCTTTGGCAAGTAACTAGAATAAGTTATCATAATTCCCATTGCTAAACTTAATGAGAAAAATACTTGTCCGTAAGCTGCTACCCAAACTTTAGGGTCAAATACTTTAGACCAATCTGGTGTAAATAATGTATTTAAACCAATAGATGCACCTTCTAAGTTTATTGCTCTAATAGCTATAATTATCATAATTATCACTAAAGTTGGTAATAGAACTTTATTAGCTTTTTCAATTCCTTTTTTAACTCCTTTATAGCAAATAAACCAGTTTATTGACCAAACCACTAATATCCCTATTAATATTGGAACTACAAAACCACCAAATTCAAAAGGTGATGATGATAATTTTATAAAATCTGTATGGAAAAACTGATTAGTATCACTTCCCCAACTCTTATTAAAACTGAACCACAAGTAATTTGCAGCCCAACTTAAAATCATTGAATAATAAGTTAAAATAATAAAAGCATTAATAGTTGGCCACCAGCCTAACCATTCCCATTTCTTATTAACTTTTGCTATAGCCAAAGGTGTTGACCCTTTAAACTTATGCCCTAATCCATATTCTAAGATTAATAATGGAATTCCTGCTGTAAAGATAGCGAAGAAATACGGTATTAAAAATGCTCCTCCACCATTTGTGTATGCTATGTAGGGAAACCTCCAAATATTGCCTAGGCCAACTGCTGATCCTATGGCTGCAATAATAAATCCAATTTTAGATCCCCATTGTTCTCTACTTTCTTCCATAG
>NZ_JAWGSV010000398.1:0-1571 GCF_032552055.1 Clostridium sp.
TACAAATATAGTCATAGATAATAAAAGCAAAATAGAATTTCTTGAATTCTATGATTTTTTTGAGGAAAAGTACTATTCAAGTTTTGAAGCAACTTCAAAATTTATGAAGATATGGAGAAAAGAAAGATGTCCTAATATATTTAAAATTAAGATAAATATAGAAACATCAAGAGTTAGTAAGGAAGTAGCATTTAAGAAGATAGAAATAAATATATGAAAACAATAAGGGTGGGCAATTGCCCACCTATAATTAATGAAGGAGATGAATTTATATGGATTAGCATTAAAGCTAATAGATATTAATAATTATATGAAGATAAGTAGTAAGTGTTACTAAAAACAAGGGAAATGTTTACAAATATAATAAAGTATGATATCTTAAGCCTAATATGGGGATAATAATAATTCTTTTGAATTTATTTTATAATTGATGTATACTTATTAAGTTGAGTATTTACACGTATTATAAATTAGTGGGGAGAACGCAATGTTAATTAAAGTAGAGGAAAAACATAAATCAATACTAAAGATATTGTTTATTTTTATAGTGAGTTTAATTTTAGTCCTTCAGTTTAGAAAGTTATTTCATGATTTTGACTTAAAAATATTCTATGGATATAGAGAGAAATTAACAATATTAACCTTAAGTTATATTACTATACTAGGTATATTTGCATATTTACCTCTTTCTCTATATGACTTTGTTATTAAGGAAACTTGTGAAATAAAATTAGATAATAAAAAACTATATAAGTCTTCTTGGATAGCTAGTTCTATATCAAGCATTATTGGATTTGGTGGAACAGCAGCCATTGCACTTAAGAGTTATTTATATTCACCATATATTAAGGATAAGACAACTTTAGTAAAAGAAGTATCTAAAGTAGTATTACTAAATTTTACTGGATTCTCAACTCTTTGTTTATTATATTCAATATTTTATAGTAGAAATATAAATTTTTATAATCCTGTAAATATAGGAATATTATTGGCTGGATTATATACACCTATTTTGCTAATTTATAATTTAATTAAGTTAAAGAAAAATAGAGAAAAGAACTATTTTAAAACAATAAAAATTATGTTTCTTTCAATAATAGAATGGACAACCATGGCATTTTTATTATTTAGTATTTTAAGAGTTCTAGGTTCTGAGATTACATTAACTAAGGTATTTCCTATTTATGTAGTGTCAACGGCAATAGGGATTGTAAGTATGATGCCTGGAGGGCTAGGGGGATTTGATTTATCCTTTATAATAGGGCTAACAAACTTGGGTATTAATAAAGAGGAAGTTTTACTGGCATTGCTTTTATATAGAATTAGTTACTACATAGTACCATTAACTGTAGGTATATTCTTAATAATTAATGAAGTAAAGATAAAAGTTAATAAAGGATATATTGAAGCAATTGCTTTTTGCTTTAAAAAGGCAGGAAGTAGAATAAATTTAATAATAAAAGGTATTATAAGCAAAAAAGAAAGACAAAATTAATTGTCTTTCTTTTTTTATAAATTATTATTTAAGCAATTTTTTATAAGTATTATCTATTAAGATAGCACCTAAAGGG
>NZ_JAWGSV010000399.1:0-1545 GCF_032552055.1 Clostridium sp.
GCCCCTTATATAAGATTTAATAGAAATCTATTGAAATTAAGTATTATACTAATATGAGTATAGTTTAAGTAAGGTTACAAGAAGCCTTTTTGGAGATACTATTCTATTAGTAGGGAGTATTAATAGGAACTGATATAATTGACTTAATAAATACAAATTTCAAGGAGGATTAAAAATGGGTAAACCGATAGTTGCCATAGTTGGAAGACCTAACGTGGGTAAATCGACATTATTTAATAAATTAGCAGGACACAGAATATCTATAGTACAAGATACTCCTGGTGTAACGAGGGATAGAGTTTACGCTCAGGCAGAATGGTTAAATTACAACTTTACTATGATAGATACAGGTGGTATTGAACCTGAAAGAGAAGATATAATTGTAAAGCAAATGAGAAGGCAAGCTAACATAGCTATAGAAACTGCAGACGTTATTGTTTTTGTGGTTGATGGTAAAGAAGGATTAACTCCAGCAGACCATGAAGTAGCTGTAATGCTTAGAAAAAGCAAGAAAGAAGTAGTTTTAGTAGTAAATAAGGTAGATTCTTTAAAAGAAGAAGATAATGCTTGGGAGTTCTATAATTTAGGTATAGGTGATCCTATTACTATATCAGCATCTCAAGGATTAGGACTTGGAGATATGCTAGATAGAGTAGTAGAAAACTTTGATAAGTATAACGAAGAAGACGAAGATGATGAATATATAAGAATAGCAATGATAGGAAAACCAAATGTAGGTAAGTCTTCATTAATTAATAAGCTTTTAGGTGAAGAAAGATTAATAGTTTCTAATATTCCTGGAACTACTAGAGATTCTATAGATAGTACTTTAGAAACGGATATTGGAAAGTTTATTTTAGTAGATACAGCTGGTCTTAGAAGAAAAAGTAAGGTTAAAGAAGAAATTGAAAGATACTCAGTTATTAGAACATATACAGCTATAGAAAGAGCAGATGTATGTATTTTAATGATTGATGCTACAGAGGGTGTAACAGAGCAAGATGAAAAAATAATAGGTTATGCTCATGAGATGAATAAAGCTATAATGGTTATAGTTAATAAATGGGATCTTATTGAAAAAGATGATAAGACAATGCAAAGATATAAAGAAGATTTACAAATGAAATTAAAATTCTTAAAATATGCTAAATACTTATTTATATCAGCAAAAACTGGTCAAAGAACTCATAAAGTTTTAGAAATAGCAAAAGAATGTTATGAAAACTATTCAAAGAGAATAGCAACTGGTATATTAAATGAGGTAATTAATAAGGCAGTTCTTATGAAAGAACCACCTATAGTTGGACTTAAGAGAATGAAGATTTATTATGCAACACAAGTTGCTACTAAACCACCGAAGTTTGTATTCTTTGTTAATGATTCTGGTGCAAGACATTTCTCATATGAAAGATATCTTGAGAATCAATTAAGAGATAGTTTTGATTTTAGTGGTACAGGTATTCAAATGGAATTTAAGGAAAGGAAGGAATAAGAATGAGTAAAGTGGCTTTTTTAGGCGGAGGAAGCTTTGGAACAGCATTAGGA
>NZ_JAWGSV010000400.1:0-1530 GCF_032552055.1 Clostridium sp.
AAATATTTTAATTAGGCAATTACACCAACAACTTATATAAAAATTAAAAAATATATGCTTTCAATTTATGTAATTTACTTTTAAAACTATTTTTCACTAAAGATAAAGTAATTACTAAATATGTAGATTATTTGTTGAAACATATATATACAATATTCTTTTACATTTATATTTAGATTATTATAAACAAAAGATAGAAATGAGTGATTAATTATGTTCAATATGAGACAATGGAGCTATAGATACATTGGTTCTGGTTCATCACGAAATGTATTTGATTTAGGAAATGGATATGTTATAAAAGTTGCAAAAAATAGAGCTGGAATTGCACAAAATATGAGTGAATATAGAATCTCATCATTAGATTCTTCTGATTTATTTGCAGAAGTTATCGAAGTATCAGAATATTTTAATACATTAATAATGAGAAAAGCAGATAAGATAAGAGATTTCAGGTATATACTTGATTATTTTAAAGTTGGAAGCTATGAAGAACTATTTAGATTAAGAGAATTTCAGAATATCCAATATAAATATAATTTATTATTGAGTGATTTAATTAGAAGGAGTAGTTGGGGTATAATCAATGGAAGACCAACAATAATTGATTATGGTTTTACGAGAGAGGTTGTAGAAAAATATTACAGAATTGGTTAAGAGTAATATTCTATTGAGTATTACTCTTTTATTATAAAATTTATTATAGAATCATTTGAAGCGTACATAGGTTATTTTACGCAGCTAAAAGTGATTAAATAATTATATTTCCATAAAATTAGTTTATTTAACCACCAAGAGTCACATCTTGATCATTATACCACTCTAAGGCAGTATAGAAATCTTTAGAAGTGAAATCTGGCCAATAAGAATCTATTACATATAAATCAGAGTAAACAGACTGAACTGGCAAAAAGCCACTAAGCCTTCTTCTACCTCCCCACCTTATAATAAGGTCAATTCTAGAAATATCTTCTGAATGTATATAAGGTAAAATATGCTTTTTAGATGAATTAGATTCTTTTAACAAATTCAAGTCCCATTCCCAACCATAGTGTATTAAGAAGTTTACCTTAATACCACCAGATCCAAACTTTTGCCTAGTAGTAAATAAAAGTAACTCTTTTGGGAAATTTTTAGATTCGGTATTACCAATTACTAATATTTCACAATTTTCTTTTGTTAATATCATGACAGAGTCAATGCAAGCTTTGATAAATGCAAGCTTTTGCTCAGAAGGACGTTTTGTGTTATCTATAGTAAAACCATAGAAGGTTATTTCTTTTATATTCTCCTTCTGACAAAGTTTAAATAATTCTAGGCCGGGGGTTATCCCATATTCATATCCTTTTTCTTTTGTTAGATCATTTGATAAAGCCCAACGTCTATTACCGTCAGGAATTATTCCAACATGTTCTGGTATCCTCATATTTCCTCCATAAAGTTAAATTATATAATATATATGTTTCAATTAATAATTTACACCTATAATAGAATAAGTTTAAATATTATTTTTATACAATTACAGGAAAG
>NZ_JAWGSV010000401.1:0-1521 GCF_032552055.1 Clostridium sp.
ATATATAATAAATATAGTATTGATGTATAATTTAAAATTAAGAATGAATAATGAAAAATTAATGAAAAAACTCCTAATGGAGTTTTAAAAAGTAATTTATTTTAGTAATTCTTCCAGAATTACAACGATAATTTTTAATTATTAATTACAAATGGGGCTGTTTAATAAATAGCCCCATTTGTTATGACTTAATTGTTTTTTGCGTCAAGCTCATTAGATATAGCCATATTGTATATATATGAGTTTGAGATTTCAATTAAGAATTCTTCCTTTTCTGTATCAGTTAATTCTAAAGTATTTAACATATTATGATAATTCATTACATAAGCCTTCATATCTTTTAAATCTTTATAAACATAATAGTTTAAAGAATTATCCTCTAAGTTATAATGTTCTTTAAGTATTGAATAGAATATCCTACCACCAAATAAATCAGCTAAGAACCTAGTATATGCATGAGCTATTATATATTTTGGATTTTTTTCTACTGTAGAATTAACCCTGTCTACATATGCAATAGTTGAAGCTAATTTTTCTATTTTATTATCTTTATTAAGAGCTTCAATATCTTTTTTTATTTCAGCAGATCTATATATTTCTTTAGTTATAAATGGTTTAATAGATTCATTATTTTCTAATTTATCTAAGTTATGTTCGATTGCTTCATATACAAAATATAAATTATATATATACTCTATATAGCTTTCTTTTGAAGCTTCTTTGTTTAATAATTTTTTTGTAAAGCCTGAACTTTCAGCTGCTTTATGCAATACATTAGTCTTGTTTCTAATATCAATCATAAAATTGTTCATTTTTATCTCTCCAATCGATAGTGATTATCATTTACTTTAATATACTATTCTTAGATTTAATTATCAAATCCTGAATAAAGGCAAAACAAGTAAATATAATAGATTAGCTATAGTATCCTTTCATTTTGAACTGCGTTTATAAATGTTTTTAAATGAAAAATTTAGCAGTTATTTAATGGAATTACCTAATTAATAAAATTAATGATGAAAAACTTTATAATAATAATACTATACTAAAAAGAAAAGGTATATTTTGTTATATTAATAATTGAAAATGTTTAAATAGACTCTTAAGCTGTTGAGATTAATAGGTGTAAGTGTTAATATTTAATTGAAAAAGAGAATATGGAGGTTGATTATTATGATAAAAACTAAATCTAATAGCTTTTTAAAGTTCAGTTTTATTTTTATTATTAGTTCATTAACTTTGTTTGTTTTAGGAAGTATTATTTCTAATGTTAGTGGTACTCCAATTAAAGATGTAATGTTTATTGAAGGTATTGTAGTACTGATGTTATCTATCTTTTCTTTAATAGAGGGGAATACTACCTTACCGTCAATGCAGGAGGTCGGACGAATAAATCCTCAATATCTTGTTAATATGATTTTAGAATCAAATGAAAATGCTAGAAAGAAAATAAATAGAAACTCAACATTAAATATTCAACTAGATATAAGTAGTCTTGGTTTTATAGTAGCAGCTTTGATT
>NZ_JAWGSV010000402.1:0-1518 GCF_032552055.1 Clostridium sp.
GTAATATATAGTTGATATAATAGTACTTGCGCAAGGATATACCTTTTGGAAGTATACATTCATGTATTTTTCCAAAAGGTATAATTATGTGTTTTTAAGATAAAAAAATTAAGAATTATTGACAGACGGAGGACGAAATGGATTTTACAAATGAAGAAAGAAGCAATTTAATTAATTTCAAAAAAATTATTGAGTGGGAGGCCCTACCAGGATTATTACTTTTAATTGCAACTATATTTGCATTAATAATCGCAAATAGCCCTTTTAAAGTTTATTATGACAACATATTTCATCATATAGAGATATTACCAGGATTTAATTTGCATAAGTTTATAAATGACTTTTTAATGGCGATTTTCTTCTTAGTTGTTGGTTGCGAAATTAAAATGGAAGTTATAAGAGGACATTTATCAGATATTAAAAGAGCTTCTTTCCCTGTTATCGCAGCTATCGGAGGAGTAACTATACCTGCTATTATATTTTTCATTATTAATAGAAATACACCATATGCTGGCGGAGTAGGTGTACCAATATCAACAGATATAGCATTTGCTATTGGAGCATTTATGATATTTAAGAATAAGCTTAGCAAGTCATTAAAGGTATTTTTATTAACATTAGCTGTTGTTGATGATTTAATTTCTATTGCAGTTATAGGAATATTTTATTCATCAGGAGTAAAATTAATGCCTTTAGCTTTAGGAGCTATAACATTTATACTTTTACTATCATTAAGAAAGATTGATAAAAAAGAAAGACTTACACCTTATTTTATATTAGGATTTATCTTATGGCTTTGCATATATGCAAGTGGAATACATGCAACTATAAGTGGTGTTTTATTAGCTATCACATTACCAATTAGTAAGTGTGACAAGGATACACTTCAATGTACACTGATTAGAATTGAACATGTATTAGCACCTTATGCTAATTTAATTATTCTTCCTTTATTTGCATTTTCTAATACTGCAATAAATATGAATATTTCATCAATTCCAGAAGGCGCGTTAAAGGTTTCTTTAGGTATAATAATTGGACTAGTAGTAGGAAAGCCTTTAGGCATATTATTATTTACATCTGTTTTATCTAAATTTAAGATTATAGAAAAACCTAGGGATGTTAAATGGTATGATATAATGTGTGTTGGAATGCTTGCAGGAATAGGTTTCACTATGTCTATATTTGTATCTGAAATAGCATTTGCAGGTAATGATGATATACTAAATATAGTGAAAATGTCTATTTTACTAGCGGCTATAATTACTTGTTCAATTGCTGCTATAGCAATTAATTTAGGTAAAAAATCAAATATAAAAGAAGTTAAAGCATAGTATTAACTTATAAACTATCATAAACCATCAATAAGCATATATGTGTTATTGGTGGTTTATTTATTTTAATAAATTTAATAAAAGTAAACAACTTTAATTTATAAATAAGAAATCTAAGAAAATTAAAGGCTACACTACTGGTATTCATATTATTTTCTTGAAAATAAATATCAATAGTATTAAA
>NZ_JAWGSV010000403.1:0-1512 GCF_032552055.1 Clostridium sp.
TATATAAATATTGGAAGATAAATTCACTATTAAAAAGAGGGGTAAAATGGATAATAAATTAATATTTAAGAAATTAAAAAGACAAGATATTTTTAATGAGACATTTTTAGATTTTAATAAGAACAATATTATTGAGTTTAAAAAAGTTTCTAGGTCTAGAATAGCAGTATTATATGGGCCTAATGGAACAGGAAAAACTAGTTTAGCTAAAACTCTTGACAAAGAAATAAATGAAATAGGTATGGAGTTTGAGGTTGAGTATAATAATAACTTATATATAAAAGAAAATTGTGATATCTTTCATATAATAAATGATCAAAATGATAGAAATATAATTAAAGGAGATGCAAGTGATTATCTTATAGGGGAAAATATTAAGAAAGAATGCGAACTAAAGAAATATCTTGATAAAGAGTTTAAAAACCTTTTTGTTGAGAAACTAAGTAAGGGTTTAAAAGATAAATTTGGGATATCTAGTTCTAAAAATGGGTTAATTAGTCATATCGATGATTTAAATATACAAAGATATGTTATAGAATTAAGTAATAAGCAATCAAAAGGAAGCAGAATTGATAGAGGAGACTTTATTAATAAAATAGAAAAAATCTCTATTGCTAATGATATTATACATAAATATGACGAAACAAAGTATAAATTTATTATTGAGAACTTTACAGATAATAAATCTATAATATCTAGACTTCTTAACATTAAAAGAATCAATTTAAATCAAAATATAAAAAAAATAGAAGAAACTAGTGTAGCAATAACTATATTAGATAAATTTGATTATAAGCATGAGTGTATTGTTTGTGATAGTATGTTAGGTGATGGAGAAGGACTTATAGAAAAAAAGAAAAATGAGAAAAAAACATTTATAGAATCTTTAGATAAAGAAACTAAAAAAATACTAGATGAAATAATAAGTTTAGTTGATAAAAAAATTTTTGATCCGTTCGAAATAAAAAATACTCTATATGCTTCTATTACTAATGGAAGTATTGATGATATTAATTTATTGATTAATGAAATAAAGAAATTTATAGAGATAATTAAATGTGATATTTATCATTTATTTAAAGATTGTCTAATTGATAGCGACCTAAGAGAAAGATATTATGAATATAAAAATATATTAAAAGAGCAACCACAAATTACGGATGATGAATTACTTTTTATTAAACAAATTGTAAGTGAAAATATAGGGAAAAATATAGAACTTAAAAGAGATCAAGATGATGGCAGTAGATTTAGACTGTTTTTAAGTGGACAATCTTTACTTGATATGAAAGATAGAGAAGATTTTAAGTTAAGTAATGGAGAACAAAATTTTATTTCTTTATCATTTGAACTTTTAAAAGCTAAGCGTTCTAATTCAGACATTATTGTGTTAGATGACCCTATATCAAGTTTTGACTCTATATATAAGAATAAGATCGCATTTGCAATAATTAAATTTTTAGAAAATAAGAATGTTCTAGTGTTAACTCATAATACGGATTTGATTAGATT
>NZ_JAWGSV010000404.1:0-1510 GCF_032552055.1 Clostridium sp.
GGTGAAATGAGTGAAGTTAGTTTTAATACTTGGATTAAAAGTTGCGAACCGATTTCTATATCTTCCAATATAATAAGAGTTAGTGTGCCAAATTCCTTTACTCAAGATATTTTGGAAAAGAGATATAAGGATTTAGTTGTAAATTCTATAGAAGCTGCTTGCTCTAAACACTATAATGTAGAATTCATCGTAGCGTCTGATATCCAAGAAGTTGATGAAAAGGAAGATAAAAATAAATCTACAGATGATAAATCAAACATTACTGTAAATGACGAAATGTCTAGTACATTGAATCCTAAGTATACTTTTGATTCTTTTGTCATTGGTAATAGTAATAGATTTGCTCATGCTGCATCTTTAGCTGTTGCTGAAGCCCCTGCTAAGGCTTATAATCCGCTATTTATCTATGGAGGAGTAGGTCTTGGAAAAACTCACTTAATGCATGCAATTGGTCATTATGCATTACAAAATAATCCTAATACAAAAGTGGTATACGTTTCGTCTGAAAAGTTTACTAATGAGCTAATTAATGCAATAAGGGATGACAAAAATGATGAGTTTAGAAATAAGTATAGAAAAGTAGATATTCTTTTAATAGATGATATTCAATTTATTGCTGGTAAGGAAAGAACACAAGAAGAATTCTTCCATACATTTAATGAATTGCATGGCGCTAATAAACAAATTATTCTTTCCTCAGATAGACCACCGAAGGAAATTCCTACATTAGAAGATAGACTTAGATCTAGATTCGAGTGGGGGTTAATAGCTGATATTCAAGCACCAGACTTTGAAACTAGAATGGCTATTCTTAAAAAGAAAGCTGATGTAGAAAAACTTAATGTTGCAAATGAAGTTATGGTATATATCGCTACCAAAATTAAATCTAATATAAGAGAACTTGAAGGCGCATTAATAAGAATTGTAGCTTATTCATCTCTTACAAATAGACCTATTACAGTTGAATTGGCTGGAGAGGCTCTTAAAGATATTATTTCAAATAAGCAAAATAAAAATGTAACTATTGATGTTATTCAAGATGTTGTTGCTGCTTACTTTAATTTAAGAATTGAAGATTTAAAATCTCAAAGAAGAACTAGAAATATAGCTTATCCTAGACAAATTGCTATGTATTTAAGTAGAAAGTTAACAGATATGTCCCTACCTAAAATCGGAGAAGAATTTGGTGGTAGAGATCATACCACTGTTATACATGCTTATGAAAAAATTTCTGATTCTTTAAACACTGATGAGAGCCTACAACACACCGTAAATGATATAACAAAGAAGCTAACTCAAAATTAATCAACAACTGTACATAAGTTTATAAAATTAATTGTTGATAACTACTAAAAACAATATTAATTGTTAATACTGTGGATAAGACACTGATTTTTTGCTTTACTTATCCACAATATTTTTTTGTAAATAAACTAGTGTTTTAAAGGGCTAGGGATACTTATCAACATTTCAACAGCCCCTACTACTACTATTATTAAATATATTTATA
>NZ_JAWGSV010000405.1:0-1510 GCF_032552055.1 Clostridium sp.
GAAATATATATAGAAAAATTTCGAAAATATAAGGTTTTCTTCTTCTTAAAATAATTTCAATAAAGTTTATTGCCACATATAGAAAAGCAATTAATAGAACTACTTTATTAATAAGATTAAAGAAAGGTAAATCTGATATAACTGTAGCAAAAGAAAAGCTTATAAATATATAAAGTAATTTAATATAAAGTTTATTGGTTACTATATCAAGCATAGAAAACACTCCTTAATTAATTGATAAAATACATAATAATATATTATCATTTAAAATAAGAATAGTCTAAGAATTTAAAGCAAAAAAGTTTGTATATGCCAACAATTGTGGTAAAATAGTACTGTTAGTTTTATTTTTAAACAAAAAAGGAGCGTATAATAATGAATATACCTTTAATAGATTTAAAAGCTCAATATGAATCATTGGCAGAGGAATTAAAAGAGGCAACTCTTGGGATATTAACTTCAGCTAATTACATAATGGGCAAAACTGTAATAGATTTTGAGAAAGCCTTTGCTGAATATGTAGGCGTAAAACATGCTATATCAGTAGGTAATGGAACAGATGGATTAGTAATAGCATTAAAGGCTATGGGAATAGGAGAAGGAGATGAAGTAATAACAACTCCATTTACATTCTTTGCTACAGCTGAAGCTATATCAGCAGTAGGAGGAACTCCAATATTTGTAGATGTAAATAAAGATACTTTTAATATAGATGTAACTAAGATAGAAGAAAAAATAACTTCTAAAACTAAGGCTATAATGCCAGTTCATATCTTTGGCCAATGTGCAGATATGGATGAAATAAACGAAATTGCAAAGAAGCATAATCTTTTAGTAATAGAAGATGCTTGCCAAGCAATTGGAGGAAAGTATAAAGGAAGAAATGTTGGTTCTTTAGGAGATGCTGCAGTATTTTCATTTTTCCCAACTAAGAACCTAGGCTGTGCTGGAGATGGTGGTATGATTGTTACTAATAACGATGATATTGCAATAATAGCAAAAGCACTTAAGGCTCATGGAAGTGGAGAAAATGGTCAAAAGGCATACAACTTACTAAACAATATAGAAGAAGAAGTTCAAAAAGCTGAAGGAGCTAACGATACAGTTTATAATCCATTAAAATATTATAATTATTTAATAGGATATAACTCAAGATTAGATGCTATTCAAGCAGCTATTTTAAATGTTAAAATAAAAGAAATAGATAATTGGAATGCTAAGAGAAGAGAAATAGCTGGAATTTATAATGAAGCACTACAGAATACTGATTTAGTAACTCCAGTAACTAGAGATTATGTAGAACCAGTTTACCATATGTATGTTCTGCAATCAGAACATAGAGAAGAAGTACTAGAAAAGTTAAAAGAAGCAGGTATTGCAACAGGAGTATATTATCCTGTACCATTACATCTTCAAAAATGCTATAAGAATCTAGGATATAAAGAAGGAGATATGCCAGTTTCAGAGTACCTTTCTCATAGAACATTTGCTGTCCCAGTATATCCAGAGT
>NZ_JAWGSV010000406.1:0-1508 GCF_032552055.1 Clostridium sp.
ACATTTATAGATTTGAATTAAAAATAGATAGAGAATGGAATAGATTTAAAAAGATAAGAATGTATTATAAATTTGGAAGCTATGCAAAAAGTATTTTAAAAAAGAATAAGTATGATTTTGTTATTACATGGGGAACGGAGACAGCATTTTTATTTTCAGATTACCTTATAAGAAATCTAAAAAATAGATATGTAGTAAATATAAGAGATTATGCAAGATTAGATAATAAGTTAAAGTTCAAGCTTATGAATGAATTAGTAAAAAAAAGCAAGTTTACAACTATATCATCAAGGGGATTTGAAAAATTTTTACCTAAGTTTCATTATATATTAATGAATAGTATTAACCATAAAATTATTGATAATTGTACTATAAGAGAAGGGCTTAAGGATATTAATGAACCTTTAAGGATAAGCTTTATTGGATATGTAAGATTTTATGATAATGATAAAAAATTATTAAAGTCTCTTTCAAATGATAAAAGATTTATAATTCAATATTTTGGAATTGGATCAGATGTATTAAGAGATTTTGCTATTACTAATAATATAGAAAATGTTGAGTTTTTAAGTAGTTTCGATGTGGAGGAAACAGGAAAACTACTAGATAAAGCTGATATAATTAATAATTTATATGGATATAATGATATGGCACTAGATACTGCAGTTTCAATAAAATATCATTATGCATTAAATTTAAAATTACCAATAATGGTATATAAAAATACCTATATGGAGGAAATATCTAAGGGAATAGCATTTGTATTTGATGATAATTATGAAGACTTAGGGGACAGAATATATAATTGGTATCATAATATTAAATTTGATGAATTTAATGAAATATGTAATAAGAAAATAAAAGTTAATGAGTTAGAAAATTTGAAGTTTTACAACAAATTAAAAGAAAGTATAGGGAAATAAATATGAAAGTCAGGAAAAGCTATTTTAATATAGTAATATTTATATCAGCGATAGTTAGTTTCATTATTACATTAATTAATTACTATAATTTTTCTGATGGATATAATTTGATGATTTTATTTCCAATAGTATTTTTACTTTTATATGTTGCCTTTATATCAAGTATAGATATAAAAAAAGTTAAAACGCCAATAACAATAAGTATGTTTTTGTGGGTTCAATGGATAAGATATATATTAATGCCACCTATTATGGCTATTGCTGGAGAGTTTTTAGGAACATCTTTTTTAAATCCATCTGTTGAGGCTATTAATTTAGCCAATATATTAATGATAGTTGATTTGGCTGTTAACTTTATATTAATAGGCTATATAGCAAGAATTAGTAAGAGAAGTGAATTGAATCATAATGCAATAGTAAAAGGAAATAAAATTTTATATATTATTTTTATTATATTTGCATTACTAATTTACATTGCAATAGGAATTAAAAGCAAGATGATAGGCTTTTTAATTATACCTGTTTATGGGGGGGACAGAGTAGGTGATATTACAGATAGTTTTATAGTAATATTAAGGCAAATAG
>NZ_JAWGSV010000407.1:0-1471 GCF_032552055.1 Clostridium sp.
ATATTATCTTTATCCTCATTATTTTGATTATACAGTATTTATTTACTATTATTAATATCATCTTAATAATCATTAACCATTTGTATAACAAAAAAATTAGTATCTATCAAAATTCGATACTAATTTTTAACAATGTGATTATTTAAGTTATTTTAATCCTAATTTAAATTCTCTATAAAGTTTCCATGTACTATCTTCCCATTTAAAAATGCTAACATTATCAAAATTGCAATTGAAATTAAAAGAATACTGATTAACATAATTCCAAATCTTATCAAATTTTGGAGGAACTCTTTTCGATGTTAATGTTACATGAAAGATTTTATCTTTTCCATCCTTTTTATTAAAATTAATATAATCGAAGCTACTTAGTAAATCTATAAGTCTATTATGAAGTTCTTTTCCTTCTTTTGACATATTAACATCCATATAGATTACTCTATCATCAAAATGATTATATTTATCCATAGTAAAAGTAGCTGTTTCTTCTTCTTTACTAAATTTATATAAGGCTTCCTCTAATTCTCTTATGTTGCCTTCGTATTCAAAAGGAGCCTTAATAGTAAAATGAGCTGGAAGTTTAGACGACCTAGCATTAAACTTTTTAAATATATCTTTCCTCATTTCATTATTAAATCTTCCACCTTCACCTTTTACTACACACACTATTACATATCTCAATTTCCTTCCTCCTTTAACTACTATTTTTTAATAGGTAAATTTTCAATCCTATAACCAATTTCCTTATTGGCTATTCTATAACCTTCATTTATCATTTCTTCCCTAGTCATTTCATTTCCTAATAATGCATCTATAGTTAATTGATTTCTATCTGGAAAGTATTTATCAAGCAATCTTTCATCTATATAATCTTGATTCTTAATACTTAAGTCATCTAATATATGCATAACATTAAAACCAGCTTCTTTAAGTGGTCTACCTACTAAAATACTTCTATGACATCTTATTGGATCTTGCATAGCTCCAAGTAATACTATTCTATATCCTTTTCTGCATCCATCCTTTAATCTTTCTATCCCTCTTTTAAAATCCTCTTCTTCTACTACTTTTTCAAAATCAGAATAACCTTCAGCATTATAAGAAACTTTATTTATTCTCTTTGCTGCAAGTTCTTTTGCCATATAAATATATATAAAGCCTTCCTTTGTTAAGGTATGCTGAATTCTTTCCTTATCAAAATGTACATTATATTTAGAATATGGAGTTCCCCTAATATCTACAACAGTATTAATATTATAATACCTTAACATCTCTATTAATTTTTCCATGGAATAATTTGAATGACCTATTGTATATATATCAAACATACTTTACCTTTCTTGCCTTTAATATTATATTAATTTATCCGATTGCTACCATTGCTAATACTCCATCTTCTCAAAGTGAGAGCTAAGAATCGCTTTATTTCTTGTTATAAATTCTTATTTTTTTATAAAATTAAGTATATATG
>NZ_JAWGSV010000408.1:0-1470 GCF_032552055.1 Clostridium sp.
GTATTATCACTAGTAGACTATTAACCTTATTTATATTACGATTCTCCATAACGGTTGCATATGAGTTTTTTATATTTTATTATTCTACATGTTTTCTATGTAATTATGGTACAAACTCAAAAGTATAATTTTATATATTAATCTAGACTACTTGTATTACTTAACTTCTCTTAAGAAGAAATGTACTACTTATAAGTGATAATAAATTAATGTTACAGGGTTCCGAAGCAACTAGAACTATATAGTAGGGTGTCAAAACATGTTTTCCGTATGTTTTCATACCCTACATTTTTATCTTCTACATTTTTTATCTTATATTATAAAAACAGTAATTTATCTTTTCTGTATTGGTACATAAATTTCCATTACAGTATCTTTTCGTCCATGACATCTCTCATCATAAAATTCGAAATCAAATTTACTTTCATCAAAAACATATTCACTATCTTTAAACCACTCTTCAAATATATATTTCCAAGTATTCTTTATTGCCTCTGGAAAGTCGTTGTTATCCTGATTCTTAGATGTGTCTACTGGCAGTGTTGTAAAAACAGCATAAGTTGCTTCTGGAACTTCAACTGTTATCATATCATTAGTAACATTATCAAAATTATCAATTATAACACCAAGTAAATATAATGCATCTCCACTTACTCCACTTTCTGGAACACATATCCCAACTTCACCATGCCTTGGAGGATTTAATATTTTGTACATTTTACTTTCTAAATTTTCGCCATCATAATTACTCCAAAATGAAGCTATATCTTTAGTATAATTACTATTAGTAATATTAGTTTTAATACCATAGCCAGCAACCTTAAATGCTGCTTTTTTCATAATAACAGGATTCATAATATAACCTCCAAGTTCTAATTTTGATTCTTTATTAAAATAATTTCCCATACATTTCACATATTGTTTAGGATTAAAACCAAATTCCTTTTTGAATGCTTTAGAAAAACCATTATGTGTTTTAAAACCATAATCAAGTGCAATATCTATTATTCTCTCACCTTTAAATAAATCAATAGCAGCTAATGAAAGTCTTCTCTTCTTTACATACTCCATTAAAGTCATTCCTTTATTAATATTAAATACTCTTAAAAAATGAAAAACAGAATATCCACTGCTACTCGCTATTACTTCTGGAGTTAAATCACTTTTTATATTTTCCTCAATAAACTCAATACATCGTGATATGGCATCACTATAATTCAAATTATCACCATCCTTTTCCCACGTGGTAATTCTAATATATCACTTAACTTTTTATAATGCTGTTCATAAATTGCTAAAGTATTCTTTAAATAAAAAAACAACTTAAGCTATATAACTCATTAGCTTAAGTTGTTATTTAATAAGCCCATTTACTTATGATATGGTTAATCATTCCTAATTCTAACTATTAATAAACTTACCCTATATAGTTAATATCATATAACCCACTTCTATATAGCTATCCAATAT
>NZ_JAWGSV010000409.1:0-1454 GCF_032552055.1 Clostridium sp.
ATTTAGGAGGAAGAACAATGTCAGTTTTAAAGGATCAATTATTAGAAAAAATTAATAATAAAACTGCAAAAGTTGGTGTAGTAGGTTTAGGTTACGTTGGATTACCTTTAGCAGTTGAAAAAGCAAAGGCTGGATATGAAACTATAGGTTTTGATGTTCAAGATCAAAAGGTAGAAATGGTAAATAAGGGCCAAAACTATATTGGTGATGTAGTAGATACAGAATTAAGTGAATTAACAGAAAAGGGAGTATTAAGAGCAACTACTGACTTTAGTTTTATAAATGATGTAGATACAGTATGTATTTGTGTTCCAACTCCACTTGACTTATATAAGCAACCAGATTTATCTTATGTAGTAAAATCAACTGAAAATGTTGCAAAATATCTTCATAAGGGAATGATAGTAATCCTTGAAAGTACTACTTATCCAGGAACTACAGAAGAAGTATTAAAGCCAATACTTGAAAAGAGCGGATTAAAATGTGGAGAAGATTTCTTCTTAGCATTCTCACCAGAAAGAGTAGATCCAGGTAACAAGCACTACAACACTAAAAATACTCCAAAGGTAGTAGGTGGATGTACTGAAGAATGTACTGAAGTTGCAGCTGCTTTATATGAAAATGTATTAGAAGGAGAAATTCATAGAGTTTCTTCACCAGCAGTAGCTGAAATGGAAAAGATATTAGAAAATACTTTTAGAAATATAAATATAGGATTAGCTAATGAAATGGCTATTTTATGTAACAGAATGGGAATAGATGTATGGGAAGTTATAGATGCAGCTAAAACTAAGCCATATGGATTTATGCCATTTTATCCAGGTCCAGGACTTGGCGGACACTGTATTCCTCTAGATCCTTTCTACTTAGAATGGAAGGCTAAGGAATATGATTACCATACTCAACTTATTGAAACTTCAGGTATGATAAATGACAAGATGCCAGACTTTGTTTTAGAAAATATCATGAAGATATTAAATAAACAAAAGAAAGCATTAAATGGAGCAAAAGTTTTAGTTATGGGATTAGCTTATAAGAATGATATAGATGACTATAGAGAATCACCATCATTTAAGGTAATAGAATTACTAGAAAAGAATGGTGCAGAAGTTATAGTTAACGATCCATTCTGTGATACAGCTAAGTATAAGGGCAAAACTTATCATTCAGTAGACTGGAAGGAAGTAATAGATGAATCAGATATAGTAGTTATTACTACTGGACACACAGTTTACGAATATGAAGAAATAGTAGATAGAGCTAAGGTTGTATATGATACAAGAAATGCTACTAAGAATGTTGTAAACAATAGAGAAAAAATATATAAATTATAATATTAAAAATATAAAAATGCTGTAATTATCTAATATTTACAGCATTTTTTATTTATGTTTGCATATAATTAATTTTTTATATTCTTTTCGTTAGTTTAATTAGCCTTGAATATTATATTA
>NZ_JAWGSV010000410.1:0-1439 GCF_032552055.1 Clostridium sp.
ATATTATATAATTATTTGTTATGAATAATATAGCTTCTTATGAAAACAATATTAAAGAAATAGCTATATTTGATAATATAATTATAACTTACCACTTTAAGAAATGAGGTTAATAAAAATGAATAACTTTTTTAAATTAAAAGAGCATAATACAACTTTTAAAACAGAAGCTATTGCTGCTTTTACATCTTTTTTTGCAGCAGTTTATATAATTATAGTTAATGCAAGTATATTAAGTGATTCTGGAATAAATGAAGAACCTCTCATTATTGCAACAATATTTGCTTCCTTTGTAGGTTGTTTTTTAATTGCATTCCTAAGTAATACCCCATTAATTATAATGCCCGGCATGGGAATTAATGCATTATTTACTTATACAATAGTTTTGACTATGAATTTAAATTATAATGAAGCTTTGGCCAGTGTAGTTATTTCTGGTATATTATTTTTACTTATATCAATAACTCCATTAGCTAAAATTTTAGATAAATCTATCCCAAATTCTTTAAAAGAGTCCATTACTATTGGTATAGGGTTGTTTATTACATTCTTAGGCTTACAAAAAGGTGGAATTATAACATCAGATGCTACAACAATGGTAAAAATATCTGATTTATCCGATCCAAGGGTTATGTTTTTTATATTTATGTTATTTTTAACAATTATTTTATTTGTAAAAAATATAAAAGGAAGTTTTCTAATCAGTATTATTGTTGGAACAATTTTAGCAATTGTCTTTAACTTTGTAGATTTGTCCACTATAAGCTTTACCCTTCCCAATTTTAATGCTTATAATGAAATATTCTTTAATATAGACTTTGGTAAATTTTTCACAGTTGAATTTTGGATTGCTACATTTTCACTAACTTTGGTTATTGTTTTTGAAAACATAGGATTGCTACATGGACAAGTTTCAAAGTTATTGCAAGCACCAGAGAAACAAAACAAAGCATTAAGAGCTATTGCTTTATCTAATATAACCTGTGGATTGCTTGGAACAAGTCCTTCTGTATCAACTGTTGAAGGTACTGCTGGTATTGCTGAAGGTGGTAAAACTGGTTTAACTTCTTTTATTTGTTCATTACTTATATTATTATCTTTACTATTTATACCTTTTATAAGTTTAATACCTAACGAAGTAATTGCTCCTATTTTAATTATTATAGGTAGCCTTATGATTAAAGGAATAACCAATATAAATTTTTCGGATGTATCTGAAGCTATACCTTGCTTTTTAACTATAATTTTAATACCTTTTACCTTCAGTATTATAGATGGTATAGCATTTGGTTTTATATCTTATACTCTTATTAAGTTCTTTACTAATAAAAGAAAAGAAATATCTCCAGCAGTTTATTTAACCTCTTTAGTTTTCCTTTTATATTTAATATTAAACTCAATATAATAATCATAAAAAAGGCCTCTGCATATACAGAGGC
>NZ_JAWGSV010000411.1:0-1439 GCF_032552055.1 Clostridium sp.
GTTATAAGGTGGGAAATAATATGAATAAGAAATTAAAGATTATAATAATTTCCGTTATATTTATATTAAGTATATTTTTTATATTTATAAAAAGTTCCAATACACCTGAAAAAGTAATTAAAAATTATATAAAATACAAAGATATGCATAATATCGATAAATTAAGTAGTACTGTTACTTATGAAATGCCAGATTACTATATAGACAATATAGAAACCATGAAATTAATTAATATAGAACTAATTACTGATGAGGTTCTTTATAATGCGTATATGCATGATGGAAAAGGAAGTTTAAGAAAAGATTTATCAAGAGATGATGTTAAAATATATACTGTTGACTATTATATAAAATATAAAGATGATAATAAATCAGTTGAGGGTAGTGGTGAACATAATAAACATTATACCTTGATTAAAGAAAAGGGTACTAATAAATGGATAATAGATTCTATTGGTGGGTGATACCTTAATATATTTTAATGCTAGATATGAATATAAATTGACTATATAGAAGTTATTTTGATAAGAAAATTTAATATTAGGGAGAGTAGATAGATTTATATAAAAATAAACTTATTTACTCTCCCTAAATTTAAACATTGAGTTTTATGTCAATACTATAAAATTTATATTTTTTTCAGTATAATATCCATCTTAATATATGTCTATAATGAGGAGTTATTAATAGTATTCCTATTTGTTGTTTAATATTTTAGTTAAATCTTTTAAATTTGATATTTCGTAGGTAGGTTTAATTGATGTTGAATTCTTAACTTTATTTAGGTTTACCCAACAAGTATCAATCTCAAAGTTGATTCCGCCTTTTATATCTGAAGTTAAGCTATCACCTATCATTAAAACTTTACTCTTATCATTAAAGTTTAATCTATTTAGAGCAATTTCAAATATTTCAGGATTAGGTTTTGATATTTGAACTTCTTCAGAAATAACCATTGTCTCAAAATATTCAGCTATGATAGATTGTCCTATTCTTTTAGACTGTACGTCTTTAAGACCATTTGTAACAATAGCTAACCTATATTTTTTACTTAATTCTTTTATTAATTCAATGCTATCTTCATATAAGAAAGAAGCATTAGCTAGATGTCTTATATATGCATTAGAGAACTCTTCTGGATCAAAAGGGGTATTTAACTTTTCAGATAATCTTTTGAATCTTTCAACCTTTAGTTTCTTTTGTGTTATTAATCCTTGTTCAAATTCTAACCATATATTTTTATTTATTTCTTCATAAACTTTTAAATGATAGTTTTCATCATAATCCATATTAAATTCACGAATACTGTTTTCAAAAGCTTGTTTTTCAGATTTTTTAAAATCAAATAATGTTTCATCTGCATCAAATAATATAACTTCGTATTTCATATATAGCCTCCATATGTATAGTCTTATTGACATAATTATACATCAAAAAGA
>NZ_JAWGSV010000412.1:0-1434 GCF_032552055.1 Clostridium sp.
TCATGTGGCTGTGAAGGTCATGATCACGATCATGAGCATCATCACCATCATCGTGATGATTATGATATAGTTGCAACTATAAAATCTTTTGGTGCTTGGGCTAACTTTATGCCTGATAGCTACCTAGTTAAATCTACTTCTAATGCAAATGAAATATCTGAAAAGATAAAACCATTTTTAGAATCAGGTGATTTACTTTTCGTAACAAAAGTAGCTAAAGATGATGTTGCATCTTTAACTCCAGGAGTTGTTGATTGGATTAATTCTTAAGATGAAAAATATCAAAGGAGCTGTTTCAAAAAACAGCTCCTTTTTTAATATACTGGTTCTGTAATTATTCCAAAAGAACTAGCTTTTATTATTGGTAATCCTACTATTTCTTTTAACTCTTCCTTAGTTCCATGAACTACTACTCCTAAAATTTCTGCATCATCAGCCGAAGTCATCCCTCTTTCCATTATTTCATCATATAATTCTTTATGAGTCATATAAGGACTTTTATCAAGAAATTCTATTAACTCATCATATTTTTCATTATAATCATTTCTATTAAAAGTTTTAGAATCATAGCATTCTATTCCAATAGTCTCTATTTCTTCTATGCCAGCGGATTTAGAATCATAATTTTCGATTGCATATTTAAACTCATCTATTTTTATCTTTGTAAATTCATCTAACCATAACCACGTTATATCATTATTGCTTAATTTATTTTGAATCATATATAAATCTGATATTTTATAAGGTCTATCGAAAGAAATTGCTACCTCAAGAATCTTTCCATCTGGTATTTTATCAATATAATCTAAATCATTTTGGTAATCTTTATATTGTAACTCAGGATGAAAAAACCTTAATTTCTTATATCCATATCCATTAGTATTCACTGGCCAATCGCTATTGTAATTACCTGTTCCAGACCCAACTACTCTATCGAATCTACTAAATCTCTCATTTCCATTGATACCAAACTTAACTATTGAATCATCAATAATAATTTTTCTACCTGCAATGCTTTTTGAAATCTTTTGAAAACTAGTTCCACCTAGTAAACCTAACAAATCATTCGATTCACTTATATATCCATTAGGTATAGTTAATTTAACTATTGCTTCTCGCTTTTCATATGATAATTCACTATATTTTAATGATAATTTATTATTAAGTAAACTTCCCATAATAAAAACTATTACTGAAATTACTATTATTTTTATAGTTAACTTAATCTTAGCCCTTCTAATAGACTTTTTTAACTTTTTCTCATCTAAAAAATTATCTATATCCTTCATTTATCTTATTCCACTCCTTCTTAAAATTATTTCTTGCTCTGTATAAATACACTTTAACTGTATTCTCATCTAGCCCTAATAAAACTGAAATCTCCTTATAACTTAAATCCATTTCATATTTTAATATAATTAAACTTCTATATTC
>NZ_JAWGSV010000413.1:0-1428 GCF_032552055.1 Clostridium sp.
CTATAGAGGTTATCGAGAGTATAAGAGAAATAATAAATATATTAGATAAATCATAATTTATATTCTGAAATAGATTGTTAAGGGGTTATATCTTAGTTAATAGAGTATAGCCTTTTTTGCTTTTAGATAAAGATTAAGAAGCTAGTAATAAGGAGATATAGAAAAATATGTTTAATAAAAATAATAGGTATATGACGAGAGGTATTAAAATAAATTACACAACTATGTTATAATTGAAATATAAGTATATATGAGTGTTAAAGGTGGTTAAAAAAACTTGGGACTGGATTCTATTTATAGTTGCAATAGTATATTTAATTATAGCATTTAAAGAAGTGTTTGATGGATTTAATAAAAGCACTATGTTTAGTACTGATGGATTTACATTAGTAATGATAGTAATTACATTCATAGGAACTTTAATATCTAATGCTAAATTATATATACCTATTGTAAATAATTTAATTTTAAGAATTAAAAACTATGATTATAGATTAACTTTACAATTAAAAACAAATGGAGATACAGTTAATTTGAAATCATATAAGGATAGTGTTGAAAATAGTATTTTTAAAAATATAAATATGTTAAAAAAATCAATTAGCCCAATCTATATAATAAACACAATTGAGGAAGCTATAGAAGATGATAGTGATGTCATAAATAAAGAATCAATATCTAATTAGAATAAATTATTTTAAATAATAGCAATAGGTGCACTTGTTAAGAATTTAAACTCTTAATAAGTGCATTTTGATTGATTACTTATAAAGATAATTAGTAAGGTGTAGGTACTAGTTATCTTGAAAAAAATAAAAAACCTCACTTCAATACGATACGGAGAACCGTATCATAAGTAAGGGAATATAGAATTTAATATTTTAGCAATAAACAAGTAAGAGAAAAATAGATATAAAAAATGGATTAAGCTTATATGGTGTATATAAATTTAAAATTTTAACAAGTAAAAAGATATAAATATTTAAGTAGTATATAACAATCCTAAGTAGAAAAAATGTTTCATGATGAAGCATCCTAAAGTACAGATATTTCTTAAGAATATGGTTATATAAAAGAATCACTAGCACCTAAATATCTTAATGATACTAAGGGATATTGCGGGGGTGAAAATATATTTGTAAAAAGGTTGATGCTAGAGCCCTACAAGAACATTGGAAGAGTGAAGTAGAGTGGATTAGGTATTGATAAAACTTGCCTAAGACTAGTTTAATTATAAAAAAACTGGTTATAAACAATATTATTTACAAAAAAGGTTGCTATTAAACAAAAAATATGTTATTATAAATGAGTAGCAAAGTTGCTAACAATAAAAAGTTTCATTTAGGTAAATAGTTTCTCATCAATTAGAGATTATTATATCAATTTAGAATCTTTAATTTCAGGAGGAATATTTATGTCAGATAAAAC
>NZ_JAWGSV010000414.1:0-1428 GCF_032552055.1 Clostridium sp.
CATATATATAATATTATTAAATAGTAAGAATGCAAATTTTAGGAGAAAAGATGGTTGTATTAAATAAGATAATAGCATTATTTTTAATTATATTAATAGGTGTCTATGGGGCAAAGAAAAAAATAATAAATGAAGAAGTAAACAAGGGATTAAGAAAGATATTATTACAAATAACCTTACCTTTATTAGTTATTAATTCTTTTAGCTTTACTTTTAGTGAAGAAATTAAGGGGGATATAATAAAAGCTTTTATATATAGTACTATATTTTTTATAGTAGGAGGGATAATTTCATATATATTATTAAAGCCATTAAAGGGAGAAAAGAGGAAAATATTACAGTTTGGTAATGCATTTTCTAATTGTGGATTTATAGGTTTTCCAATTATAAATAGTATCTATGGAGCCGAAGGCGTAGTTTATACTTCAATATTTAATATGGTATTTACAATAGCCCTTTGGACATATGGAATTATATTATTTACTGGATCTACATCTAAAGAAAATATAAAGAAGGTTTTAATTAATCCTGCAATTATTGCTGTCTATATTGGAATTGTAATTATGACATTTAATATTAAGCTTCCTACAGCTATTATAGATACAAGTAAAATAGTAGGTGAAATGACAGCACCTATTTCAATGATTATTGTTGGTAATATACTTTCTAAAGTAAGAGTAAAAGATATATTTAAAGAAAAAACTATATATTATGGTGCATTAATAAAGTTGATAATTATTCCATTAGTCTTATTTACAATTACTAGATATCTTTTAAAAGATAACTCAATTGTTATGAATACTATAATAATTATTCAAGCTATGCCAGCAGCAGCTATGACATCAATTTTTGCTGCTGATTTTAATAAAGAAAAAGAATATTCAGCTATGCTTGTATTTGTAACTACCTTATTATCAATAATAACTATACCAATTATCTCTAGAATATTAGGATCATAAAAGCAAGAACAATAATTTTTTGATAATAACTTTTATTATTTGCAAAAATGTTGTATAATTTAGTTGAATTTAAGAAAATGTAATGAGGTGTACTAATGGATTTAATTTGTCTTTGTAAAGGTGTGGAAAAAGATACTATAATTAATGCAATAAAAGATGGAGCAGATACTTTTGAAAAAGTAAGAGAAGCTACTGGAGCAGGCACAGGATTTTGTGGTGCTGGCAGATGTAGAGCTAGGATTGAAGCTTTAATCGAAGACAATAAATAAAGTAAAATAGGCTTTGGATTTATTCCAAAGTCTATTTTTATTTAGAATAATATCAAAATAAAAATTATATATAATCCACTGCTTAAATTATACAAATAATTTTGATTTTTTTAATTATTGAATATTCAGGGAATTCAAGCTTAGAGAGGGTTTAAAACTAATATTAATGCTCTAAATTCATAGAATATTAAGTATGAATC
>NZ_JAWGSV010000415.1:0-1427 GCF_032552055.1 Clostridium sp.
GTATTACTTGAGCGTTAATGAAATTCCAACTTATACAATAAGACGGGAGGAGCCTATTGTAGGAAATGATGGAACAAAAATAATTATAGAAGGATATTTAGTTGATAACCCAGAAAAGTATTATAATTTAGAAACGTTAAAAGATTATATACTTTGGTTCACAGCTGGCGGAAGCTTTAAGAATATATTCGCTACATATCCTGAGTTAAATTGCTATGTAAAGAACATGCAAGTAGCACCAAGAATATTTATTAATGATGCTATTCTTGATATTAAAGAAGAAATTGCAGGGGCTCATCAATTCTTTCCTCCTCAAGAGAATCCAGTAATAGATGAGAATGAAAAAGTATATAAAAGATCAGTAAATTACTGTAGGCATTTTGGACCATATCATAGGAGTACTAATATAAATGGAGAATATGTTTCATTTCAGATGTATGGAACAGTATCAGGTGTTAATTGTAGAAAAGCAATATGCAAGTTAAGGCAAAGTGAAAGATTAAAAGGGCGATTTGGAATATATTTAGCAAAAGATTTTATTCCATTCACAAAAAAAGGAAGTCTTATATCAGACCCTAATTTTCATCATTTTCATTTATTAGTGAATTCGCAAAACTTTGAACTTACTGCAGATAGAAACAATGTTAGTAATGAAGATGATCCTAAAGCAAAATGGATATATACTATGGTCAGAGAAATAATAAATAATGATATTTTACCTAGTACGCAAACTACATATTTTAAAATGAGAAAGCAAGAAGAAATTAATTTTGCTGTAAAAGAAAAAAGCATAAATTTAAAAAAGAGAATTAGGGAGTTTAGTAAATTAGAAAGTTTAAGTTTAGAAAATGTAGCAATAAAGAGAATTCCAGATAACGAAGCACAGGTAGCGTTATTATTATCAGCTTTATTAAGTAATTCTAAATTTAGAAAATATATAAATATAATTGATTCTATTGCACACTATTCACTACAATCTACAACTGATTTAATATGTTTAAATAGGGAGGAAGAAACTTTACTTGTTGAAGTAGAATTTTTGTTAAGCAATTTATTTAAACATGAGCATCCTTATATGACATTTGACTGTATAGTTTGTTGGAAGGTTGATTTAGAAGTAAATGATAGAAAAACGTTAATAGATGGAATAGAGTTGAAATTATGTTTTGAAAAAGGACAATGGTTTTTAAAATATGGTACAGATAAAATTATTCCAATAATAGAATTATGTGATATTATCCAAAAGATAGAATTAGATAAAGAGAGTTTTGAAAAAGTTTCTTATGGTGATTAAAAAAATATAATTATTATAGATAAGTGATTTACAAATGCTACTATTTATATTGATAATAGTAGCATTTTTCAATAAAACAATATTATTCCACTTATACAATATTATAAGTTATAATAAAAGAGAAGGTAATAAG
>NZ_JAWGSV010000416.1:0-1410 GCF_032552055.1 Clostridium sp.
TAATTTTCAAGATTAGTTAAGAAATTATAAAATATTGCGTGTAAGTGCTTGCAACAATAATTCTTTCTTTTAAGCTCATAATTAACGTAATCTTGGCAAGTACAATGAGTTGAAATGATATCTTTACTTGCAATATCTATTTTTAATTTAGTACTATATTCACTGAAATAATTTTCAGAAATAACACTACTATTTATAATTATTTCATTATTATCTTTTTCAACGTTAAAAGAACTGATTAAACCTTCATTTATAATCCTTTTACCTGCAACTTCTTTATTTCCAGAAGTACTTTTTCTAAATTTATTAATTAAATCATTTTTCAACATAGTCTCCACCTTAAAAGTAATTATCCTTTAATTATAACAAAAAGAAGTGATTTTATCCACTTCTTATACTTTGAGTCACTATGCTATTTCTCTCCATAAAATACTAACTTCAAAATCATAATAGAAGAATGCTTTAAATCAAAAAAATCATTATAACTTTTCATCATATTGTATAAGTTCTTATCTTTGACTTTTTCAATATCAAAATTATGCCTAAAATTATCTTTTCCAAGTATTTCACTATGATTTATTAAGGCCTCAATATCTAAGTTCTTAAACCTTAACAATTTAAGCATAGTTAAGATTACTCTTCCTATTTCTCTATTTCCATTTTTATTTGATTGAAAAGCAGATAATTGATTATTAAGATTATTTATAAGCTGATTATTTGGATATGTTAATCCCCATAATCCACTATCAACGTCAATTATTATTACTTTGCCACCAGGTTTTAAAACTCTATATATTTCTTTTAAAGCTCTTTCTGGATAGGATAAATGTTGAAATACAAATCTTGCAATCACAACATCAAAATAATTACCAGGAAGAGATGATCTCATTATATCATCATTAATGAAACTAACTCTATCTTTATAATCATCATGTAATAATTCATATGAATGCTTTAACATCTCTGCATTATTATCTAAGCATACTATTTCTGAATTTTTGAACTTATCTAATAAGATTTTAGTATATATTCCTGGTCCACTTCCTACTTCAAGTATTAAAGAGTCCTCTTGTATACCTAAAGATTTTAAAGCCTTAAGTTCTTTATTTACTCCCAGTAAAGCTTGTTTTTCTAATCTTTCAACTTCCTTATCAAAGCTAAAGCCTTTTAAAATTTCATTATAGGACATTAGTATCTCCTTTTTTCGAATATCGCTTTTATATATTATATACAATAAAAATTTATATGTTAAAAATAGTTGTAACTAGTTAAATATCTTATTTTATTATTAAGAACTTAATTAAATAATTATAGTCATGTACCACCAGCTTAGCTGGTGGCTTGATTAAGCCCTATAAGGGCATGATACTGGCGGCACTACTCGTGCTCTGAATAACTGCCAATCGCAAA
>NZ_JAWGSV010000417.1:0-1406 GCF_032552055.1 Clostridium sp.
GCTTTCCTCAGGATTATCTAAAATTGATAAATTAACTGCAGTAGTTAATAAATTATTTCCTCTAAAGTTAGATAATGCACTAGAGTTATTTTTAATTATATCTATGCAATTATTAATTTTATCAACATCTGCTTCAAGACCCTTTAGTGTTAATGTTAAGGCATTACATCTTTTAAAAACACCAGCCAAAAAGCTGGATTTAACATTTTCTAAATTGTTACTATTCCTAACTAAAAGATTAACTTTATTTTCTATCATAATTTCAACCCTTTCAATTATTATAAGAATATTATAATTACAAAATTTGTAAATGTCAAACAAGTTACTTCATTAAGGGGTTAACTATACCTTATAAATAAACTGTTTCCCAAATTCTTTATTAATATTAAAAAAATGCTATAATAAATTTATAAGGGGGAATAGACATGAAGAAAAGAAGTAAAATTATAATTAGTTTAATAACACTGTCTATTATGGCATTGTCATTTGTAGGCTGTGCTAAGACAGAAGAAGAGATTGTAAAAACAGATATATCTTTTGTAGCACCTAATGGAGTACCTTCAACTGCAATATCGAAGATGATAAAAGAAAATATTCAAGTTGATAAAAAATATAATATTAATTATTCAATTGAAAATACAGCAGATACTTTAGCTGCATCAGTTATGAAGGGAGAACCGGATATAGCAATAGTTCCATCTAATCTAGCAGCGCAAGCTTATAATAAGGGTTTAGGTTATAAACTTGTAGGGACTACTGGTTTTGGAGCTTTATATTTAATTTCAACTGAAGGTGAAATAGATATTGAGAGCTTAAGTGGTAAGGAAGTATATAACATTGGTAATGGACTAACTCCAGATATAGTTTTTAAAGCTTTATTAAAAGAACTTAATATTAATGATGTTACATATAGTTATGTAGGTGGGGCAACAGAACTTGCACCAGCCATATTAGGTGGAAAAGCAAAATATGCAGTGGTTCCTGAACCGGCATTAACTACTATACTAAGTAAAAATCAAGATATTAAAGTTATTGGAAGCCTAAATGATATTTGGAAGGAAAAATTTAATAGTGAAAATGGATTTCCACAAGCAAGTCTAATTATTAAAGAAGATTTAATTAGCAATGATAATAAGTTTGTTAAAGAGCTATTAAAAGAAGTAGAAAGTTCAATAAATTGGGTTAATGAAAATAAAAAGGATGCTGCAACTTTCTCTGTAGATAATGGATCACAGGTAGATGTAACTATCCTTGAAAAATCAATTGAAAAAAGTAATATTACTTTTGTGCCATCACAGGATAATAAAGAAGATTATATTAATTATTTTAAGATTCTAGAAGCTGAAAATGCTAAATCAATAGGAGAAAAAGTGCCAGATGAAGAGTTCTTCTATGAAGGATAAAAG
>NZ_JAWGSV010000418.1:0-1397 GCF_032552055.1 Clostridium sp.
GTTGTAAGAACTTAGATTTGTTCTTACATCAGCTGAGTTTATTTTTTATATATATTTTTCTAGTTTTTCAATTACGTCATTATAAACACTATCTAATATAGTGAAATCTAATGTCTTTATATAATGACTTTCTAAGTCATCATGTATTCTGTGGGCTTCTGATATTAAGAAGAGTGCCTTATTAATTAACTCCTCAAAATGATTCTTATCATATTCAACTTCAAATTTATTACTTAAGAGTATAGATGAATTGCAGAAATCTTCTATATTATAAGTCTTTCCTTTAAATGAACTCTTGCTAATTTCATTTTCTGTAACAATTGAAGTAGATATTTCAGGTATTAAAATATGCTCTATTCTATCTGGATTAAAAGGGTCATGTAGGTATTCAACGAAGTAGCCCTTCTTCTGAGCAAGACTTCCTAATTCTTTTAGGATTTTACTTTTGCTAAAGCCAGGACCTCCTTTTAAGATAAAGGTATTAGTATATTCAGAAACTAAGTCTTCTGCAAAGGTGATAATGCCATTGGGTGTAAATGCCGATGCAAATAGATGTCTTTCATCACCGAACCCAGATTTTTGCTTAATAAAAACTTCTTCTTTAAGACTTTCACATATAGTAATAAATTTACTGTAATCTAAGGCTTTAGAATTTAGCTTACTCCAATCTTCATGAATAGGCTTTGCAGCTGCAAGGAATTTATAAGCTCTCTGGAAGTTAGTACTTATTTCCTTATAGATATTAATTAAATATTTTTTATTTAAAGAAAGAGCATCATTATTTAAGGCAATCCCCAGATTTATAATTTCATCTACAGCACCAGGATAAATAGGATCAATCATATGAGGTGATGTACCATCTAATAGTGCTATTTTAAGGTCAGGAACTACTACTCCATCTAAAGAATTACTGTCAGAAGAACAATGATGATATTCTACAGAGTAACCTTTATCTAAAAAGTGAGCTCCAACCTTTTTCATTAAATGAGACTTGCCAGCACCAGGACCTCCTTTTAAACATAAAACTCTATTAGCAGTCTCTTTATTAATAATGTAATTGTAAAAGGAATGAAAGCCCCTATAAGTATTTCCACCTAGGAATAGATGTCTTTCTTTTTTTTGTGTCAAAAATATCACTCCTAAATATTGCTTTAAATAAATTTCTAATAGCAATATATGTATGTTAACAAATTTTGGAACTAAAAATTATGGGGAATGATAAAATGATTAATTGTTTTTTATAATAATGCATAAAATTGAATAAAATATTAATAAGATAATAATGTATAAAGTTTCGACAATATTATAAGGAGATTTAATGAGTAATGTATATGTATAAAGAGAATATAAGGTTTTGCAAGTGGTTATTTACATAGATTTACATTCGGGTTTATGCA
>NZ_JAWGSV010000419.1:0-1393 GCF_032552055.1 Clostridium sp.
CTATCTAGTAATATTTTGTAATATTTCATATTATAAAATATTACTATAAAAAAACAAATTATTGTTATTATAGTATTATTAATAAATATCCCATTTAAACTTACAACTATAGTTATACCTATATTTATTACAAAGTTACTTATTTTAAATTTAAACCATACTCTCCTAGATAAATATGTTATTACAATAAAAAATATAGTATATGATATAGCTGATGATATAGACGCACCTACAGCACCCAAGTTTGGCACTAAAATCTTATTACCAAAATAATTTGCTCCTAATGCAATAAGAGCTGGCACTATATTTAATTCTGTTCTTCTACTATAATTAATACCCACGCATGTAGTTAAGGACAATATTGACATAAGTGGAACATACGCTAGCAATGGTATTATCAAAGAAAATTCTCTATAGTCAACTGGTAATAATAGAGATACTATTACATCTTTAAATATCATTAATAATATATATAATATTGATACAACAGAGCACATAATATATCCAATCTCTATTATTTTTTCGTTACTAACCTTCTCAGAATACCATCTTTGAGAAACTGGAGTCCAAAAGCTAGAAAAAGCCGCTTGTATAATAGAAATTACCATAGTAATTTTAAAGAGTACTGTATATATACCAACTTCATTAAAATCACTCCATTTTAATAGCGCTATTCTATCCATAGAGTTAAATAACGATGTAAGAATCATAGTTGGAACTAATGGTATTCCATATCTAATCAACTTAAATAATAATTGTTTATTTGTTTTATGTCTATTTATCCAATAATCTTTAGTATAATAAACTCCTATTAAAGCAGTTAATATGTTAGATATACTCATAGCAAAAACTATGCTAGTATAACTTCTATTTATACACAATAAGTAAAATACTAGTAATATTAAATTTAGAATTTTGTTAATTATCTGTATAAAAGAATATAATTTCGCTTTTTCTTCCATCCTTAAGATTAACATACTATATCTATCAATTGTTGTAAATGGAATCATTAATAATATTAAAATCACTCCATATAAATTAACTTCATTAAAAAGTATAATAGATAACTCTCTACTAAATCCAACACTTACTATAGAAATTATCATAGATAGCATTAGTGGAAATTTAAGTGAAGTCCAAAATAACTGTTTTTTATCTTTGGACTCATTAAATTCTCTTATAAATGCTTGATCTAAACCAAAATATATAAACAATGTTGTAATTGTCATAAATACAGTAACCGAAGATGATTTTCCTATTTCTTCTGGATTTAATATCCATGTTGTCACTATTGTTGTAAAAAATCCTATTGCAGCCCCGACTACCGGCCCCATTAAAAAGCCAATAAAGCTTTTCATTAAACTACCTTGACTCATATTCCTAACTCCATAAT
>NZ_JAWGSV010000420.1:0-1369 GCF_032552055.1 Clostridium sp.
ATTCAAGTCATATTATGGAAGGTGTACTAATGCTACTAACATATAGCTTAGGATTTGGGATTCCATTTATACTATCTGCTTTATTAATTGATTCATTAAAAAGTACATTTAACTTTATAAAAAGAAATTACAATATTATAAATAAAATATCAGGTATAATCTTAATAATTGTAGGTGTAATGATGATGACTGGATATTTAAATATGTTATTATCTATGTTAAGTTTCGTATAAGTTAAATAATATAAGGATAGATAGAATTCTTGATTAGAATAGAATTTATTTAAACTATTTGTAAGTTAAATAATATAAAAGGAAGAGGAATTATGAAAAAAGTATTAAGTAAGTATAACGGAAATTTAAATATAAAAAAGCTTAGCAATTATCTAATAAATATAGGGATAGTATTAAGCGTATTAAATATAGTTTTGATATATATTTCTAGAAGTCGTTTGCCAGAGGGTGTATGTCCTATTGATGAAAATAATAATTTTATATTACTATCTATTGGGATTTCAGGATTAGGATTAATTTTATCATTTTTTGATAGGGATACGAAAAAATAAATTTAATAAGGTATTTATTAAGGTATTTAATAATGTAAAGAATAATAGAGCAACTTAGATATTTAATTAAGAAATAGAGTGAAGAAAAACAAATTATCTCTCGTAATTTTAATAATAGTTGTATAGAGATAATAGATAAGGGAACAAAATTAAGATGAAGAGAAAATAATTAATAGTAGAAAAAGAAAATGTGTAAAGTTCTATATGAAAAATTGAGCTAGTTAAAATAAATAGGAGATTAAGTGTATGAAAAAGTTAAAAGTTATATTGATAGTGATTTTAATGGGGCTATTGATATTTTTAGGAAAATTAGGTTATGATTATCTAACTGGTGTATATGAAGAAGAGGGAACAAAAGTAAGTAGTGGGAATAATGCTAGTATTGGGAGTACTAAAGAAGATAAACCTTTAGAAAAAGCAAAAGATTTTACTGTTTATGATGAAGATAATAATGAAGTGAAATTATCAGATTTTATTGGAAAGAAAAACGTAGTAGTAAACTTTTGGGCAAGTTGGTGCCCTCCATGTAAAGCAGAAATGCCATATTTTGATGAAGCTATGAAGAATTATAAAGATGAAGATATAGAAATATTAATGGTTAATCTTACTGATGGAATGAGAGAGACAAAAGAGACTGCAAAGGCCTTTATAGAGGAAGAAGGATATGATATGAATATAGTTTATGATTTAGATAGTGATGCAGCTATGACATACTATTAAAATGCAGTTCCAAGAACTTTATTTATAGACATAGATGGAAATGTGCAGTACGATCATACTGGAATGATTACTAATAGCGTTCTA
>NZ_JAWGSV010000421.1:0-1362 GCF_032552055.1 Clostridium sp.
CTTAATTTTAAGACTTAAAAGAATTGCTGGTTTATTTTACTTAACTTTATTCTGTTCAATTTTCAAAGACCATTTTCTCTGTCGCCCTCAAGCGACTTCTATATATTATCACCTTGAGTTTTTGTTGTCAACATTTATTTTTCATTTTCTTTGACACCGTTTCCCAAGAACATTGACTATTGTATCACAGCTCAAAATTAATGAATATATTTCTACTTTATTTATCTTAAATTATGTATATATTACTTAAAATTTATAGCTTTTTCTTAAATTTATATATATTGATACACATGGATAAGTTTATATTAACTTCATAAGTAATCTTCTAATATTTTCAAATTATTTATATATGAACTAGAAAATTAATCACTTTAATATTATAATATATCTAAAATATTTTATGCATCTATAGCTCAGTTGGATAGAGCGTTGGACTTCGAATCCAGTGGTCGGGGGTTCGAGCCCCTCTAGATGCACCAATGGGTTGCTAAAGCAACCCATAATTCTATATTTCTTTTTCTTTTTCTTTTAATAGCATCTTTCTATTTTTTATATACTCAATTATTTTCTTATTATTAAATATTAACTTCTCCTGCTCATATTTAATAACTTCTAATATTGCTCCCTCTTGAAATTTCATATGACTGAAGGAAGCATCCTTTGCAACTATTTCATTAAAATATCTTTCATAAGCATCAATTGTTGTTCTCCTAACACACCCGAGGATAAAATCCTCGCCTATTATAATAGTATCAATACTTTTACTTCTTAAATTTTCCTCAAAGTTAGTTCTTATAAAAGTACTCTGCCTATTTTTTACTATAACTTCATGAGACTAATCCAATATTATTGCTTGTAATAACTCCACTTCAGCACTATCTTCTAATAGAGCTGAAAATTTATGTTTCTTCATAACCATATTCCAAGGAGCTGTTTGTGCGACAGCACCTTTATGTATAGTTATAACTTGATAAATGGAATGTTATTAAAAGATGTAATTTCTATAAGTTCATTAACAGATTTGATTAACTCTTTAAGCTTTACTCCCCTATCTTCACTTCTAAAAAACCAATTTTGCATATCAATTTTTACTAATGCTGGTTTTATAACTTACCCCTATCTTTTACACATAATGATTTACGTCATCCCTAATTAACATATTACACCTAATAAGTAAATAATATTATATATAGTGAATGTAATTATAATAAATTTAGTTTTTATTATAATTTTATGAGAACCATTAAAAATTACATTTGTAATAAAAGTCATGTACCACCAGCTTAGCTGGTGGCTTGATTAAGCCCTATAAGGGCATGATACTGGCGGCACTACTCGTGCTCTGAATAACTGCCAATCGCA
>NZ_JAWGSV010000422.1:0-1360 GCF_032552055.1 Clostridium sp.
AATATATATAGTATATAATTGTATTAATGTTATTCTATATAGGA
This sequence comes from Clostridium sp., assembly GCF_032552055.1. Taxonomy (GTDB): domain Bacteria; phylum Bacillota; class Clostridia; order Clostridiales; family Clostridiaceae; genus Clostridium. Next base: position 45 of record NZ_JAWGSV010000422.1, read on the forward strand.
TAAGATGAATTTGATATAGAATTTAATATGCTTTAAGAGTTAGAGGGTTAAAGATAGGAAATGAGATTTTTAAATTATTAATGAGATAAAATAAATAGTAAGATAAATTTTATAGGTATAAGGGGGATATATATGGGGTGCTTAATTTGTAAAAGAATAAGTATGATTAAAGAAGGAGAAAATCCATATTTTGTTACGGAGCTTGAAACAGGTTATGTTGTTATTGGGGATCATCAACATTTTATGGGATATACATTATTTTTATGTAAAGAACATGTTACAGAGTTACATTATTTATCCTATGAATTTAAAATGAAATATCTTGAAGAGATGAGTATAGTATCAGAAGCAGTTTATAATGTTTTTAAACCTGAAAAGATGAATTATGAGTTACTTGGAAACGGTGATACTCATGTTCATTGGCACCTATTTCCAAGGGCTACAGGAGATACTCCAGAAAAGGGGCCAGTATGGTGGTTACCAAAAGAGGATATGTGGAATGATGAAAAGCGACTGAAGGATGATGAACTTAAAATAATGATAGATAAATTGAAAATCGAAATTAATAGATTATTAAATAGGAATGTATAATGTTAAGTCATACTAAAAGTAATAGTTGCGAGTTTATGAGATTTGGAGTTATAGGATTATCAGAAATAAAAAAGATGGAGTGAAGATATATGAAATGTCCAGAGTGTAAAAATAAATTTGAAAAAGATAGTAGTTTTAACATGTTTGATTTTATAATAGGATTAACTTTAAATATAAGTACTATAATAATATTTATTACTTTATCAAACATTAATATATATTTAACTGTTTGCTTAGGGATGATTTTGGGATTAGGTGCTGATTATATTTATTTATTTTTAATTCAAAATCTTAGAAATTATAAAAAGGTATAGTAATTTATTCATTATTAGATGAAAATAATTAGATAGTTAAATATTTCAAAATGCTAAAAGGATGTTTTACAAATAGATAAAAGGTCTATTTATAGACAGTTATTTTTATAGGATTATTTAGGAAATATAGATTTATAGATATAGTGCGTAATATGAAATTATTGCGAACTAACTAAGAAAAAATGTTCTTTGAAAAGGTATTTACTAAAATATGTTATAATTAACTCGTAATTGTATTATATGGCGAATAACAGATTATTTATATTTTATACTAAATTAAAAAAATGTACGAGGTGATTATGGTGGAAAATTCTTGTAAACACAAACCTAAAAATCTATTTGCACGACATTTTGTTTGTAAACATTGTGGAAAGAGGATTGTCAGTAAGAACAAAACACCGATTGCTATAG
>NZ_JAWGSV010000423.1:0-1348 GCF_032552055.1 Clostridium sp.
GTCAGTCGTTGCAATTATATCATAGGAGTTTTTTCTGTTCAGAGCTTAAGCCATTTTATCCACTGGCATAGCCAGTGGTTTTCAATACAATAAAAAAAGAAGGAAATTTATTTTTCCTTCTTCTTATCTTCTAACATTTTTTCATATATGAGTTGCTTAATATAAGCTGATGTACCTATTATCCTCGCTTTTTCTCTTAAGTATTCCAACAATTCTACATCATCACCTGTCTCTTTAAAACTGATACCTACTTTAACCATTCTCCCACCCCTCATGTATATTTTACCATATTTAAGGAAATAATTATATAGAAGGTGATTATATGTATTTTATATTACTAGTCATTATAGTAATTTTTGTATCAATTTTATGTTCAATATTAGTTTCTAAAAATGAAGATATAAAAGATAAAATGTTCTTAGAGAGAAAGAACGATAGAATATATAAAGATTTTATAGAACTATCTAAAAAAGATAAAAGAAAAATAGAATATAAAGAGTACTTAAATGGTGAGCATTGGAAAGAGATTAGATTAAAAGCTTTAGATAGAGCAGGTAATAGATGCCAACTTTGTTGCAAGACTGATAATTTAAATGTCCATCATAACACCTATGAAAATATAGGAAATGAGGATTTAAAAGATCTAGTAGTCTTATGTAGAGAATGTCACGCAAAATTTCATGATAAACTTTATTAACATTTAGGATAAAAAATAAAGCTACTATTTTATAGCAGCTTCTTCTCTCCAACTAAATATATGTATATAGACTATATTACTATTCTTTTTTAATCAACATATCCAATTTATTATTTAAATCCCCTAACTGTTTTATAACTAGCCAATTTTGTTCTACTAAAGCACTTAAGTAAGTTACCTTTGCTTGTTCCTCTGCCTTAGAAAATGATAATGCCATACCTATTTTAAAAAATCCATTACCCGCTAGATCCGTTGATATTCTTTTCAAAACTTCTAAATCTTCAATTGATAAATTTTTTAAATTATATCTATTCATAAATTTTTCTAATTCTTTTTTCTCTTTTTCTTGTGCTTTTTGAATTTTATCCTCTTTACTTCCGAATACACCCATGCTATATACCTCCTAATCATTATATATTGATTATATAATATCTACATATTTTGTCAATAATTAGGTGAGGTGATTATATGTTATTTAGAATAATTATATTGCTACTACAGCTAGCTGCAATTTTAATTTTAATAAGTATCTTACAATATAAGTTTATAAAATATTTTAAAGACAAACCCGAACGTGTTTTAAAGCTATTTTCTTCTTATAGAGATCTAAAGAAATTTCAAAGCGAAGATAAAAAGCACCCTTAACTAGAG
>NZ_JAWGSV010000424.1:0-1344 GCF_032552055.1 Clostridium sp.
GGAAACACTCCTTTCCATTCCGAACAGGAAAGTTAAGCTCTACAGCGTCGATGGTACTGCACGGGCGACTGTGTGGGAGAGTAGAACGTTGCCAGGTTAATATGCGTTATTAGCTCAGTTGGTAGAGCACCTGACTCTTAATCAGGGTGTCCCGGGTTCGATCCCCTGATAACGCACCAAAATCCTAAACGTAAGTTTAGGATTTTTTTGTTTATTAAAAATATTGTTAGAGTATAATAAGTTATATAAGAAGTTTTATAACTGCAGAAATAAAAAGTTAAATATAGCTTAAAATTAATTTAGTTGGAGGAGATAATATGTTTTCAAAAAGAAGAAAAGTAGCCATAGTTGGAACTGGACTAGTAGGTTCTAGTACAGCTTTTAGTCTGATTACTCAAGGAGTATGTGATGAAGTAATTATGATAGATATTAATAGGGAAAAGGCTCTTGGAGAAGTAATGGATTTGAAACATTGTATAGAGTATTTAAATAGAAATACAAAGATTAGAGTAGGATCATATGAAGAGTGTGGAGATGTGGATATAGTAGTAATTACAGCTGGAGCACCTCCTAAACCAGGTCAAACAAGATTAGATACATTAGATCTATCAGCTAAAATAACAGAATCAATTGTAAATCCTATAATGGAAAGTGGATTTAAAGGACATTTTATAATAGTCTCTAATCCTGTGGATATAATATCATATTATGTGTATAAGTTATCAGGGTTACCAAAGAACCATGTAATAGGATCTGGAACATCAGTAGATTCAGCAAGATTAAAGAATTTTATAGGAGATATATTTAATGTAGATCCAAGAAGTGTTCAAGCTTATTCAATGGGAGAGCATGGAGATTCTCAAATGGTTCCATGGTCTCATGTATATATTGGAGGAAAGCCTTTTAGAAAAGTAATAGAAGATAATAAGGATAGAGTAGGGGATATAGATTTAGATAAATTAGTTCTAGATACAGCTAGAGCGGGATGGGAAGTATATAATAGAAAAGGAACGACATATTATGCTATAGCATCTTCCACTGTAGGGATAATAAAAGCTATTATTAATGATGAAAATAAAATTATTCCTGTTTCTACACTATTAGATGGAGAATATGGAGAAACTGATGTATTTTCTGGGGTACCTGCAGTTTTAAATGCTGAAGGTGTTAAGGAAGTTGTAGAGATAGATATGACTGCTGAAGAATTAGAAAAGTTTAAGTTATCTAATAAAACAATAAAAGAATACATTGAAAAGTTAAATAAGTAAAATAATAGTAGGTTATTATGATGAATAATAGCCTACTATATTTATAATTTTCTGCAAATTTTAAATATATTTATAT
>NZ_JAWGSV010000425.1:0-1330 GCF_032552055.1 Clostridium sp.
CTCTTATCCAGTTATAACTAATGGAGAATTTTCTCATAAAGGTTCTTTTGACTGTTTATTAGGAGAAAATGCAAGTGAAGAGGAAAGGGAAGAACTTTCTTTGGAAAAATTGGTATCTAAGGATACTCCACAAACATTTTTATGGCATACTTTTGATGATGGAGCAGTTCCTGTGCAAAATTCATTAAGATTTGCAAATTCTTTAAAGGAAAATAATGTGCCATTTGAGTTACATATATATCCAACTGGTGTACATGGATTAAGTCTTTGTGAAGAAGTTACTGCAAGAAAAGATGAAGCCAATCATATAAGCCCACATGTAGGTACTTGGTTTAAGTTAGCAGTTGAGTGGCTAAAAAATATATAGCTAAGTAAGTCAGTTGCATATAAAAAGGACCTTCAAGTGTTACATGATATTAATTTCTCTATTAACTCTGGAACAATGACTGCCTTAGTAGGGGCTAGTGGAGTGGAAAAAACTACGTTAACTAATCTTATACCAAGACTTTATGAAGTTTCATCAGGTAGTATAAAGATAGATGGACATGATACAAGAGATGTAACGCTTCAATCTCTTCGTAGACAAATAGGTATAGTTATGCAAGAACCATATTTATTTAATGATACAATTGAAGCTAACCTAAGATATGGAAATGAAGATGCTACTAATGAAGAGTTAGTTGAAGCATGTAAAGCTGCATACATTCATGATTTTATTATGTCTATACCAGACAAATATAAAACAGTAGTAGGCAATAGAGGCATTAAGCTATCGGGAGGAGAAAAGCAACGTATTTCTATAGTAAGAGTAATATTAAAGAATCCAAAGATTTTAATTCTTGATGAGGCTACATCTGCCATAGATTCTGTATCAGAAATGTATATACAAAAAGCTTTAGTTCCATTACTAAAAGGTAGGACAAATATAGTTATAGCTCATAAGCTAACTACAATTTTATCAGCAGATAACATTCTAGTTTTTGAGGATGGAAGAATAGTTCAGTCAGGAAATCATAATAAATTGTTAGATGAAGGTGGATTATATAAGAAGTTATATGATACACAATTTAGAAAAGAAAACAATTATATATAATAAAGCGTTTAATATTAATAGCAAACAAAGAGTTATAAAGGTTTCATGGAAATTATACATGGAGCCTTTTTTATTAAAATGAGTTGTATTTAAGGTGTTATATTTAAGATTAATATAGAGATTTTACTATAAGAAGATCTCCCTAGTTATAATTATTATCTTAATTAAAGGTGAAATTAAAAAAGTAAGAAATATAGGGACTGTAGTTTTTTATATGAAAATAGCCTTGCTATGCAG
>NZ_JAWGSV010000426.1:0-1327 GCF_032552055.1 Clostridium sp.
GCTTCTTCCATTTATATATTATTCTCTTTTTCTTTTAGAAATAAATAATTGTATATTTTTTTAAATATATAAGAATAAATAAGTTCCTCATTAGTAACTCAAGCAATCAGTATCCCTACTATAAGGCTTATTAAGACAACATATCTTATTTTGATAATATTTAGTAGATAGCACTTAAAAAATAGACTTAATAAATACCGCAAAGTCCAGCCCAATTCTAAAATATTAAACTTTATATTTTTTCTTCATTTACCACCTTATTTACGCCAATAAAATGCCAACAACTTCCCTTTTTAAGCATTTGTGGTGGGGAAGCTGTCTAAATCACCATCCATAACTACAATCCCACTATATTCAAAGAATGGATAGTTATATCAACTTCCTATTCTTAGATTTAATCCTAAACCTTAAATTATATCCTTTATATTTAATCCTCTAATTTCTGCATAAGTGTCAAGTTCATTAAAGTATATAACTCTTAACACTAAATAAGTATTGGCAAATAATTCAACTGCTATTTTCATATATTAAGCTGCATTTTCATCTCCAAATAAGACAAAAAACGTCTTAAATATAAGCTTCATATCTAACCAAAAACTTCTGTCTTTTACATATTTAACATCAAGCTTCATCCAGTCTTCAAAGCCAATTTTATTTCTTCCCATCACTTGCCAGTAACAAGTAATACCAGGCTTTACATCTAGACGCCTAAGCATCCATTTTTCAAATTCCTTAACCTCATTCGGCAAACTTGGTCTAGGTCCAACTAGACTCATTTCTCCCTTTAAAACATTTACTAGTTGTGGCAGTTCATCTATGCTTGTCTTTCTTATAAATTTACCAATTTTAGTTATTCTAGGATCATCTTTAATTTTAAACATAGGTCCAGACATCTCATTTTTATCTTTTAATTTTTCCTTTAATTCTTCTGCATTTATCCCCATAGATCTAAATTTATACATATTGAATTCTTTTCCATTAAGGCCTATTCTTTTCTGCATAAAAAAAACAGGTCCTTTAGATTCCATTTTTATTAATATACTTACAATTAATAAAACAGGACTTAATAAAATTAAACCACAAATTGAAGCAATAATATCTAAGCTTCTTTTAAAAAATTCATATATAATTTTACTTTCTTTTTTATTTGCTTCGACGTTAATATCTATATTAATATTACTCATCCTTTCCCCCTAATAAAATATTATTTTTTAGTTTTCACATTAAAAAATCATCCTTTATTTTTGCGCAATGATAATTATAGCATATCGAATAATTAAATAAAAGCCACTCTTTTTTGTCAAATATGGGTCCATGTATATTATTA
>NZ_JAWGSV010000427.1:0-1324 GCF_032552055.1 Clostridium sp.
TAGATCCGTATGGAATTGGTCAAGAAAAGGCTAAAAAGTCACTATCTGTTGCTGTATATAATCATTATAAGAGAATTAATTCCAATTTAGTAGATGATGAAGTTGAACTTCAAAAGAGTAACATACTGTTATTAGGACCTACAGGTTCAGGTAAAACTCTTTTAGCTCAAACTTTAGCTAAGTTTTTAAATGTTCCATTTGCTATAGCAGATGCTACAACTTTAACTGAGGCAGGATATGTTGGTGAAGATGTAGAAAACATACTTTTAAAATTAATTCAAAATGCAGATTATGATATAGAAAGAGCAGAAAAAGGTATTATTTATATAGATGAAATAGATAAGATTGCAAGAAAATCAGAAAATCCATCTATAACAAGAGATGTATCTGGAGAAGGAGTACAACAAGCATTATTAAAAATTCTTGAAGGTACAACAGCTTCAGTTCCTCCACAAGGTGGAAGAAAACATCCACATCAAGAATTCCTACAAATAAATACATCTAATATACTATTTATATGTGGTGGTGCATTTGATGGAATTGATAGAATAATAGAAAAAAGAACTGAAAAAAGTTCAATAGGTTTTGGAGCCAATATAACATCTAAGCATACTAAAGATGTAGGTAAGCTTCTTCAAGATATAATGCCAGGAGATTTATTAAGATTTGGTCTTATACCTGAGTTTGTTGGAAGATTACCAGTAGTAGTTACTTTAGAATCATTAGATAACGCTGCTTTAGTTAATATCTTAACTGAACCAAGAAATGCTTTAGTAAAGCAATATAAGAAGTTATTTGAAATAGATAACGTTGAATTAAACTTTACTGATGAATCATTAAAAGCAATTGCTGATGAAGCTATTAAGAGAAAAACTGGAGCAAGAGGTTTAAGATCAATAGTAGAAGAAATAATGACTGAAATAATGTTTGATATTCCTTCTGATGAAAGTATATCTAAAGTTGTTATTAATGATGAATGTATAAATGATAAAAAATCTCCAGAAGTTATAAGAGTGGCTGAAGGTGAAGTTAGACCTCAATTAAAAGCTGCAAAAAAAGTTAAAAAGAGAAAAGGCGTGGAAACCGCTTAATATAAAATGTTATTACTAAATGTTATTCATTTGGTAATAACATTTTTATTTTATCTCATCGCTAACATTGATAACATTCCTATATTCTCAAAGTGGGAGCTAAGTACTGCTACGCGCCTGAATTAGTTCTTTTAAACTTCATATGTAGTAGGGAATTGCTGGACTCTGTGAAAGTGATTCACTCAAAATGAAAGATTTTGCTTCGATACTTTTTAAGAAAACTCCACATGAAG
>NZ_JAWGSV010000428.1:0-1300 GCF_032552055.1 Clostridium sp.
ATTCCATACTTCTTCTGCCATCAAGGATAAAATTCTTAAAATAATAAAGTAATATTTTACTCACTGGTAAATAATGTTTATTTTTATTTATTATATGTGTATAATCAAATAAAAGATTAATTTATGAAATATCACATAATTAATAAAAGGGGGAAATTACATGATAAGTCTCAAAAAAGCCATAGTTCTAACAATATGTATAGCTATTTTAGCGTTTACCATCGGTGCACCAAATATTAAAGATTCAGCTAAAGACTTAGATGGGGTATATACATTAAATCAAATAATAACACAAGAAGGAGAGATAAAAAATTTTACAGATGGAGGAGAATTAACTGTTAATAATTTAAAAACTACCTTTGAGACTTCAACTCAAAGCTTCCAATGGAAAATTGAAAAAAATAACTATGAAATAAGTAAAGATGGATTTATTGAAACTGATCCAGAGACAAATCAAAAATATGTTTGGATGAATATTAATAAATAAAAAAACTATATAGTATCAAATATTTATACTTAATACTATATAGCTTAATTATTTATATATGAAATTTATTGTTATTCTGCTAGTGTTGTAGGATTTACAATATTATCTGGAGTAGAGTCTGGTGTTGGATCCGGTGTTGGATTCGGTGTCGGATCTGGCGTTGGATCTGGCTTCGGATCCGGTGTCGGATTCGGTGTCGGATTTGGCGTTGGATCTGGCTTCGGATCCGGTGTCGGATTCGGTGTCGGATCTGGCGTTGGATCTGGTGTTGGAGTTGTTGGTGGTGTAACTACATCCCCTTGTCCCCAACCATTGCTATTGTCATTATTATAACCAGAATCATATATATCTTCATATTCATTACTTTCGCTACTATCTTCTTCTTTTTCTTCTTCTAATTTTAATAGCTCATTATATATTTTTTCGTAATATAAAATTTCCTTATCAATATCTTCTTCTGTAATAGTTAAATCAACATTTTCATCTAATTCCTTAATTTTATCCCTAAGATCTTGCAGTTTAACCTTTTTTTCATCTTCTATTTTCTTTTTTTCTTCTTTTCTTTTTTCTTCTTCTTTTTTATTAGTTAAATCCTCATCATTACTCCTTGTCACTACAAGTGAAAGGTTCTTTTTATTTAAATGATTTGAATAAATACTTCCTGAAATTAATACGGCAACTAACATAACTACTAAGATTACACATATACTTACTTTAAAAATTATATTTTTGTCTAAATATTCTTTTATCTTATTAAATATCTTAAATCTCCTCACTATTCTTCTCCATTTCTATTTTTTCCATATTTATACC
>NZ_JAWGSV010000429.1:0-1271 GCF_032552055.1 Clostridium sp.
GTTCAAGTCGCTTCGCTCCAATTCACCAAAGCAGATACTAGCTCTAATCTTAAATATAAAATTTATAAAAACTGAGGATTTCATGCCTACTAAAGGAAAAAACTCAGCTCGTCTGAGTTTTGAAAGATGTATTTTAATTCTAATTTGCTCCAGTACTGAGTCAATTTACAACTATTACTTAAACAGATATTACCTCTTATCTTGGATATTACCCATTTGGATAGCTACTTTTTTAACTAGAGTAAACTTGGTTTATAATAAATTTAAAATTATAAAAAAATAAAGAGCTCTAATTATTTTAAGAACTCTTTATATTTTTATTTGCTTATATACTTTTTAACCTTATAGAAGCTAATATATTCTTTATAATAACTTACTTTTATTATAAAGCTTTATAACATATTTATATGGATGAGGGAGGTGATAATTATGGCAGCAAGTTCAGTTTTAGTTGAAAATTCTTTAGCAGTTAGCTACAAGGTTGGCGTTAATTCTACTGGAAAGGATGTTTTTAAAGGACAAAACTTTAAAAATATTTCTGTTTCTGCAACGGATGAGGATTTAGTAAATTTATCTGATGCAATTGATGAGCTTTTAGATTATAGTGTTACAACTATAAAAAAGGAGCAAAGCTATGTTATTACTAGAGCATAGAAGAGGTAGATCCTAATATAAAATAATATTTTTAAATTAAATGTGGAAGGAGTAAAAAATATGATTCAAAGAACTGCAACTTTAGGTTTTAAAGATGTTTCTGGAAAGAAGCATAGTATTAATATTAAAGATGTTAGAGAAGATTATGAAGAAGATAAGATAACATCTTTAATGGATTCAATAATTGATAAGAAGCTTATAAAAACTGAGGCTGGTGATTTAGTTGAAAAAGCATCTGCTCAAGTAGTTACTAAAGAAACTACTAAGATTACAGTATAGAAAAGAAATGAAAAATTAAGAATGAATAATGAAAAATTAATTTAAATTAATTAGTGAAATATAAGTTATTAATAAAAGCGCTTTTATTTTATCTCTAAGCTATTAAATAGTATTAGAATTATATAATATTTAGTCCTAGTGTGCGTATTGTATGCTAGGGCTATTTTTATATTTTTACTAAGAATAGTATTTAAAATATAGAATCAAATTACTTAGAATACTTAAAACAGTAAATAAAAATAAATAGTTATTTATTATAGATAGATAGATAGATAGATAGATAGATAGATAGATAGATAGATAGATAGATAGATAGATAGATAGATAGATAGATAGAT
>NZ_JAWGSV010000430.1:0-1253 GCF_032552055.1 Clostridium sp.
GTTTAATCTTTTGCTCAAATTACTTTGAGTCTTAATTTTAAGACTTAAAAGAATTGCTGGTTTATTTTACTTAACTTTATTCTGTTCAATTTTCAAAGATCTCATTTGCAAGTCTTAAGCAACTTGCTCATTTATAATAACATTTGAGTTTTAAATTGTCAACACTTTTGTTTTACAATTTTCTCTCTCAGTTAACCGCCGTTCCCGACGACGCTATTTATAATATCACGATTATTTTATCCTTCAAATACTCAATTATATCATTATTAAAAATTATTTTTATCAGACTAATTTATTCTAATTTATTCTTTAAATTTTATATAATGATACACCCGGGAAAGTTAATTTACTTTTTAGGTACTATATGGCTTATATTGTAATTTATTATTTGTCTTAATGTATTACTTTTCTTAATATATATTCGATATTAATATATAATGTATATTATAACAGTGAAATTTTAGGGGGATTTTTATGATCAAAAAAATAATTGCAATTATTATGTCTTCTTCTTTTTTATTCGTAGGTTGTTCAGAAGCTGATGACCAGACATCTTTAGAGGAAAACAAAACAACTTTAACTACATCATATAAAAAAGAAATAGATACTTCAAAGAGAATAGTTCTATCAGGTAAAACTTCTGATTATACTAAATACTCCTTTTTAGGAAACTTATTATTCTTCCCTGATCCTAATAATGATAATAAACTTTCAGTTGCTGAAATAAAAGAAGATACTACTACTATAAATGAATCCCTTATTAAAGAAATCTTTGACTATTCAGTAGATTCATTAGTATCAGATGGTAACTACATATATTTTTCATCAATATCTGGTGATAAAGGTGTTTATAAATTAGATTATCAAAAGAAAGAAATAACTAAGGCTATAAATAACTCTACTCTTAACTTAGTTTATCAAAACGATTTTTTATATTACATAGACTCATTAAGTAAGGGTATTTATTCATTTAACCTAAAGACTACTGAGAAAAAATTATTATCATCAAAACAAGCAAGTGAGTTTATACTAAACAACAATTCAATATTTTATAAAAACATTGAAGATGGCAATAAGTTATATTGCCTAAAAATCGATGCTTCTGCCAACTTTAAATTAACAGATTATCCTGTTGATAGCTTTGTTATATATAATAATTTTATATTATTTTCAAATACGGCAGAAAAAAACTATATGTATTCTATAGATGTGTCTAATTTAGAAGTAAAAAAAGTTTTATCTTTAAGTACATC
>NZ_JAWGSV010000431.1:0-1240 GCF_032552055.1 Clostridium sp.
ATTCTAATAACTTTATAATATTATTGTTGTTTCATCTTTCCATTTTATCTTTGAATTTATTTCTTGTATATCCTTAACTAATTTAAATAAAGCTACATCCTTTTCTTTGCATTCTAGCATTACATCAACATTCCTATTAAAGGGTCTTAACTTTTCTATAAAATTTATGAAATCTGAGGCATTAATAAAGTCTGAATGCTTTTTATCAACTTTATCTACTAAATTTGAATCTTTAGGCGATGAAAAATGCATTTTAGGTGGTAAATCTTCATTATTCCAGGTATTAAGTATATCTTCTAATATTTCTGTTATTTCATTACCTTCATTATTACAATTATGGTGATGGATATCTAAAACCATGGGAATATTTATAAGTTTGCATAACTGTAATGTTTCTTTAGCAGTGTAAGTCTTATCATCATTTTCAATCATAAGTCTTTTCTTTATTAAGCTCGACATTTTTGAGAAGTTATCAATAAATCTTTTTATTGCTTTTTCTTTACCGCCAGTAGCTCCTCCAACATGAATAACCATTTTTCCATCTTTATAGTCCATATCCTCAAACCATTCTACTTGTCTGCTTAAATTAATTTCTGTATTTTCTACTACTTGAGGATTATTACTGTTTATTACATTGAATTCATCAGGATGAGTATCTACTCTCATATTAGAATCCCTTATAAGTTTTCCTATGTACTTAAAATCTTTTTTATAAATTTCTCTATGTCCCCAGTATCCAACATCAGGATGTGTCACTAAAGGAATTAAAGCTGAAGTTATTCTATAAAAGTGAATATTATTCTTAATATTATATTTTAATAACTCTTCTAGAGCTATAAGATTAGATAGGGCAACATTTTTTAACTTTTCTAATCTTTTTTCTTCAGTTGTAATTTTTGAATAATTTGAAAAAGTCACTGTGCTAGAGCTAGTGACTTTCTTTCCTAGTACATTTGAAATAGCAACATATCCAAGTCTAATTTCCATAAATATTCTCCATTCTAAAATTTATTAAAATTAGTTTATCCTACTATTTCAAAATATAAACAATAATTTATAAACTTAAAATATAATATACACTCTTAAGATTTAGTATTAAAAATCCCATATTCACCTGTAGTACTATCTTTAAAATAATCATACTTAGGTGGATTAATAGTAAATATAAAAAATACTATTATGTGAATAAGCATTCCAAGGATTGCAAAATAAAAAAGTGCTTTTTTGTAATTAGTTTTGC
>NZ_JAWGSV010000432.1:0-1218 GCF_032552055.1 Clostridium sp.
CTATTATATTTAATAGTTTTTTTATATTTAAATCTCTTAAATAATCACTAGTATAATCTTTAATTAAAACTAATACTCCTAGTTGATTATTACTAGAATATATAGGAATACTTAATTTACCTAATATAGTTCCATTCTTATTCTCTATATCCACCATTGTTTTATTATTTTTAGTTTCATAAAAAGATGGTGGTAAATCCTTAAATATATTTAAATCAACAACTGAACTATTAGTTAATCCTGTTGAAATAACTTCACCTTCTATATCATAAAAAACACCTTGAGTATTAGCTCTATCTGCAATAAACTTCATAATCTTAGAATCAAAATCCTCTTTTTTTATATTATCTTTTTCAATACTATTTAAGGCGAAATAATCATCTAAATTTTTAAATGAAATATTATAAATTTCTTTCATATCCTGTGCTACTAACTCCTTAAAACTTTTATCAAAAAACTTATCCATAATTAAATTTAAAGATATTACTGATAATACAAATATAGAAACTAATAATATTCCGTATTTCTTTCTAATCGTTACCATGCTTCACCTTTAAAATATATCCAACTCCGAAAATAGTCTCTATATTTAAACTATTTCCTAACTTCTTTCTAATTCTTGTTACATGTACATCTATTGTTCTGGTATCTCCAATAAAATCATAACCCCACACTAAATCTAATAATTGATCCCTTGAAAAAACTTTATTAGAATTCTTTGATAAAAATAGTAATAAATCAAATTCTTTAGGTTTTAATTGAACTTCTACATTATCTATATAAACACTTCTACATCCTTCGTCTATTTTTACATTATTTATAATGATTTCACTATCTTCTTTAATAGCAGATATTCTTTTAATTTCTTCCCTTCGTCTAAGGGCAACTCTAATTCTAGTTACTACTTCCCTTATATCAAAAGGCTTTGTTATATAATCTTCAGCACCTATTTCTAAGCCTAAAATCTTGTCCATAATATCCACTCTAGCTGTTATCATAATTATCGGTATTTTATAACTATAAATTTTTCTACAAACACTAAAGCCATCTGTATCATTTAGCATTATATCTAAAAGTATTAAATCTGGTTTAAAGCTTTTAATTTCCTCTTCAGCTTCTAACCCATTAGGATTAACTTTAACCTTATATCCTTCTTTCATTAAAGCAAATCTTAAAATTTCACTAATATCTTTATCATCTTCAATAATTAAAATATTT
>NZ_JAWGSV010000433.1:0-1218 GCF_032552055.1 Clostridium sp.
ATGTTAGAAGTTAAAACTATAAATATTATTCTAATTTTAATCATATTATTTATAATAACTAATTTTATAATATTGCCGAAATTTATTAAAAAGATATTTAGGAAAATACTTACTTCAGGAAAAAGAGATAATAGTGGATATAGAATATATATAAATGAATCTGGTATATATAATTTTAAAGATAAATTACTAACAGGTTCAACATGGAAGGAAGGTTTAATCCTAGATAAATATCATGAGAATTATTTCTTAGTAGATGATTTTACGGTAATTGCCTATATTCCTGAAAAAGCTTTTAAAAATATGAAAGATATGGAAGTGTTTATTAGTAAATTAAAAAATTATTTAAAGAAATAAGGAGGTAGAAAAATGAAAATAGAAATTTGGTCAGATATATTTTGTCCATTTTGTTATATAGGAAAACGTAGGTTTGAAAATGCATTAAATAAGTTTTCAGGTAAAGATAAGGTGGAAGTGGTGTACAGAAGCTTTGAGTTAAGTCCAGATGCACCTAAGGTTAATAATAAAAGTATTAATGAAACTATAGCTGAAAAGTATGGAATAAGTGTAGAAGAAGCTAAAATCAATAACGATGGTATAATAAGACAAGCAGCGGAATTAGGATTAGAGTATAATTTCGATACATTAATTCTAGGTAATTCATTTGATGCACATCGTTTAATTCACTTTGCTAAGGATTTTAACAAGATGGGAGAAGTGAAAGAAGCTCTATTTAAAGCCTATTTTACTGATTCAAAGAATATCAGTGACATAGATACATTAGGAGATATTGCAAAGAGTGTTGGCTTAGATAAAGAAGAGGCTATAAAATTCTTAAATAGTGATAAGTATAAAAATGAGGTTAGAGAAGATGAAGCTTTAGCTAGAAATTATGGTATTACTTCTGTACCAACTTTTGTATTCAATGATAAATTCAAGGTTACTGGTGCACAGCCAGAGGATGTATTCTTAATGGCATTAAATAAAGCATTAGAAGAAGATAAGCCTTCATTAGATTTAGAAAATAATAATGGCAAAAATGTATGTATTGATGGAAATTGCAGGATTTAGTAAAGATACTATTGAAGAATGAAAATGAAGATTAAGGATTCAATTATATTTAAAGGAGTTGTTTTTGTGACAACTTCTTTATTTATATATAGATAATTTTTTTGTTTCATAAGTGTCACAGTGAAAAAACAATTAAAGACATTGAAT
>NZ_JAWGSV010000434.1:0-1182 GCF_032552055.1 Clostridium sp.
ATAATAATAAATATAAACTAAGTACTTTTTCAAATTTAGAAATATATCATGGAGAAGATTATTTAACTACAGTAACTTCTAATGGTTGTAGTGAAAAATATTTTTTGTTAGAAAGAAATACATTGGATAAATTTTATTTCTTTTTATCTAAAAAAGAATTGCTAAATAAAGTTGGTATTAAGTTATTTGATGAAATGAAACCAAGTTATAATGAAAACAATTATAGAAACAGAAAAGGCATACTTCCGATTAATGGTACAATTTTTCGCGATTATTTATACCCATCAAATAAAAGAAGTGAAAAGAGATTACATCATTTAAAAGAGGATTTTGTAATCCCCTTTATCGAAACAGCACTAGAAGTAGAACCAAGAATAGCATTAGGTGTATTTTTTCAATGTTTTGGTGGATTAAGGAAAAGTGAGGTTGTAAATACTAGAAGAAGTTCTATCAGTTCATTTGGTTGGGGAACTACCAAATTAACTATAAATATAAATAATGAAATAATATCTGAAAAATACAAGGATTATAATCAAGCATTAAATAAATCTAAAAGGAAACAAGTTGTGTATAATGTGGGGAATTATTTACCTAAGTTATTAAAAAATCATTTGATTGATAATACTTATTATGCAACTGATGGGAGTGATGCATTATTTTCAAATAAGAAAGGTCAATTATTAACTTCAAAAATGTACAGTTATTATTTTGAAAAAATTAAGAAAGAATTTATAAATAAGTTGCTAAGAAGTAATAATGTAGAAGTAAGGCTGTATGGTATGTTTCTAAATATGGAAAATTGGAGTACACATTTAGGCAGAGGTATTGCAAGTAATTTTATTGCTGATTCAACTAATAGTGCACACCAGGTAAGTGCTTTTAGGGGGGATAACTTACTAGAATCTTCTATAACTTACACAGAAGATACATCTAAGTTCAAAGAGATGATTTATAAAAGTGGTTCAGAATTTTATGAAAAGGGTATGGAGATGAATAATAAGATTAATGAAGAGAGGGATAATATTGGAAGTGTTTAGAATAACAGATGATGAGAAGTGTGTAAAGTTATCTGATATAAAGAGCCTAAGCTATCATCAAATGATGCAAAAAATAAGATGTAAAGAAATGCAAGCCGAGAAAATTAATGATTCTTGGTTCATCAGTAGGACATCATTATTAAAT
>NZ_JAWGSV010000435.1:0-1164 GCF_032552055.1 Clostridium sp.
GCTTAATAGACTATAACTATCCATTTAAACCCAATGAAAGCGAAAAGCAAATTGTACATAAAATGAAAGACTTATATGAAAAGTCCTTGATATCTTCATTAAATTTAGTCGATTTAGAACAATTAAAATTGATTTCTAATATTTTGAAAAAATATAAACACATTGATTTTTATACTTCTGCCGGAAATATTTATTTTGCAGAAAACTTTAAATTTCAAATGCAAGAAATAGGAACTTTTATTAATGTTCCTATAGAAGAATATTATCAACTTTTAACAGCTTCTACTAGTGATGAAAATCATATTGCAATAATTGTATCCTTTGAGGGCAGAGGTGGAATAGTAAAAAAAATAGCAGAAATATTAAAAAAGAATAAAACACCAATTATTTTAATATC
This sequence comes from Clostridium sp., assembly GCF_032552055.1. Lineage (GTDB taxonomy): Bacteria > Bacillota > Clostridia > Clostridiales > Clostridiaceae > Clostridium. The sequence continues at coordinate 398 of NZ_JAWGSV010000435.1, forward strand.
TTCAACAAATGAAAATCCTCTTACTAAATACTCAACCTATCAGTTATATTTAAGTTCAAACGAAAATCATTTTAACAAGATATCATCTTTTTCAACAAGATTATCTTTACTATATCTTTTGGATTGTATCTATACATGCTATTTTAAACTTGAATATGATAGAAATATAAACTTTAAGCTTAATACATATAAAAAACTATCAAAAAAATAAAATGAAACTGAAAATCAAATTGCACATAAAATGAAAGAATTAAATGTAGATGTAGTAAACTCATATATATTAAGTTTACTACATCAATAATTTTATTATTTATTTATTTTTTTATTTTTTTCCTAGTTATAATATAATAACCTCCAGCTACTAACAATATACCAAATATAGCTAAATAAACCACATTTCTTCCGCCTGGTTCAGATTAATATTTACATTATTAATTATTATTCATAAATTGAATAGACCTTCACTTACATTCCTAATATTAGTATAATTAAACAAAATAACTAATGGGGGAATAAATATGAGTGATATAAAAGTAATAATCATGGATGTTGATGGAACATTAACTAATAGTAAAAAAGTAGTTACAGAAAAGACAAAAAATGCCTTAATAAAGGCACAAGAACTTGGAGCAATACTGGTTTTAGCATCTGGAAGACCTACATCTGGATTAATGGATTTAGCTAGAGAATTAAAAATGAATGAAAATAATGGACTTTTAGTTTCTTTTAATGGATCTAAAGTTGTTGATTGTGAAACTAATGAAGTT
>NZ_JAWGSV010000436.1:0-1152 GCF_032552055.1 Clostridium sp.
AACAATAAATATTCATTATATAATTACAAATCAAAGAGACTGATTTGCTCATTCTTATATAACTTTTTATAATCCTCTATTATATCTTTCATTTTATAGATAATTCCAAGCTTCCTACATTCCTCAGTAAAAATCTTATAAAGTTCCCTCCCCTTAGGACTTGAGCACATATAATTGTTTTGGAATTCTCTTATATATCTTTCTTTTATTCCAGGAAATTCTTTGTCTAACTTATCAAAAAAATGCATTCTTTGATTTGATCTTAATGTAACACCAAAGGCAGGGTATATAAATTTAGCCCCATTTTCTTTAGCTTTTCTAACAATACTTATTATATTTTCTTCAGTATCATTAATAAAAGGAAGAATCGGCATTAATAAAATTCCTGTATAAATCCCTGCGTCAGACAATTCCTTAATAGCTTTAAACCTTTCAGATGATAGGCTAACATTAGGCTCTATTTTCTTGCTAAGCTCATCATCTGCTGTTGTTATTGTAATTTTACACAATACAGGCGAATGTTCTTTAATTCTTTTTAATACATCTATATCTCTAGTAATCAAATCACTTTTTGTATCAATTGCTGCACCATAATTATATTTATCTATTAATTCTAACGCCTTACGTGTTAATAAAAACTTTTTCTCAAATGGGTTATATGGATCACTCATTGCCCCAGTTGAGACTACACCTTTTTTTCTTTTCGATTTTAAATCTTTCTCAATTAAATTTATTGAATTTTCCTTAACTCTTACCCTATCAAAATCCTCTATACCATAGCAATCACTTCTACTATCACAATAAATACATCCATGACAACACCCTTTATAAATATTCATATTATAATTGCCACCAAACCATTCATTATTTTCTTTATAATTAGAAATAATACTTTTTGCAGGTATATAATTCATAGTTTTTCTCCTTATCTTTTTCACTCATCTAACTATTCTTAAACAAGAGATTTATAATTTTAATAAATAATCCAAAAAAGTCGATTGTTATTTCAATCGACTTACTTTAGAAATATGGTGCAGATGGCGGGACTTGAACCCGCACGAGGATTCCCCCGTCACCCCCTCAAGATGATGCGTCTGCCATTCCGCCACATCTGCATATTTATATATAGTTTAAAGTATATTGTATAAATTT
>NZ_JAWGSV010000437.1:0-1143 GCF_032552055.1 Clostridium sp.
AAGATATACCTCTCAAATTAAAGATTTTTTTGATGGATTTCAAGTAATAAAAAGTTTTAACATTCAAGATAAGATAATAAGAAGTAATGCGAAATTGAATAAAATAAGAGAGGAAAGTGGATGTAAAGCTAGAAAAACTGTATATTTAGCAGGGTGGATATCTATGTTATTTAGCTATGCAATGTATGTAATTACATATGTTATTGGTGGATATTTTGCTATTACAGGAGCAATATCTGTTGGATTAGTAATATCTTTATCTCAACTTATTGGAGGAGTAGTAGCACCTTTAGAACAAGTGCCAGCTATTTTAGCTGAAATAAATTCTACTTTAAAAATACGAAACAAGTTAGAACAAATTATAAATAAAGAGGTTCATGAGGAAAAGGGGCAAGATCTTAGAGATTTACCTTTAGAAATATTAATAAAGAATATATCATTTAATTACAAAAATTCAGAAGTTATGGCTTTAAACAATATAAATATGAAATTTAAAGAAGGTAAACGATATGCAATTGTAGGAGAAAGCGGAAGTGGTAAAAGTACTATTGCCAAGTTACTTTTAAATTTTTATAAATATAATAATGGAGAAATTAAAATTAATGATATAGAAATCTCTAAAATAGATTCAAGTTATTTGTACAAGACAATAGGATATATTCATCAAAATATATTTCTATTTGATGATACTTTAAAAAACAATATAACTTTATATAACAAATATAGTGATGAAGAAATTATGGATGTAATTGAAGCTTCAGGGCTATCAGAATTTATAAAAAGACTTCCTAAAGGGTTAAATACCAGTGTAGGTGAGAATGGGAGTATATTCTCAGGGGGAGAGAGGCAAAGGATAGGTATTGCAAGGGCATTAATATGTAAAGCTAAGTTTCTAATTCTAGATGAAGCTACTTCTAGCTTAGACAATATTACAGCTAATGAAATTAATAATAGCGTGCTTAGTTTGCAAGATACTTCAACTATAGTTATCACTCATCAATTATCTTATAATTTACTGAGTAAGTGTGATTATATATATGTTATGAAGAATGGAAGAATAATTGAAGAAGGAAATTTTGAAGAATTAATAGATAATAAATTATATTTTTATAATCTCTGTAATGTAAATGAAAAATATAATAT
>NZ_JAWGSV010000438.1:0-1109 GCF_032552055.1 Clostridium sp.
GAAAATATAAACAAGGCTGAAGGAATATTAGGATTTTTAGGGATAGAAAATAAAAAGCATGAACTTGCAGGTGGACAACCGTATGGAGTTTTGAAAAAAATTGAGCTTGGTAGAACTCTTATGAGTAATCCAAAACTAATTATTTTAGATGAGCCTGCAGCAGGATTAAATGATACTGAAACACTTGAATTAGCTAAACTTATAAAAGGTATAAGAGATGAGTACAAATGTAATATTTTATTAGTTGAGCATGATATGAGATTAGTTATGGATATCTGCGATAGAATATGTGCAATATCTTTTGGTAGAAAACTAGCAGAAGGTACGCCAAAAGAAATTCAGTCTAATAAAGATGTTCAAGAAGCTTATTTAGGAAAGGAGGAGTAAGATGAGTAATACAATTTTAAAATTAGATAATCTTACTGTTTCCTATGGAAGTATAAAGGCTTTAAAGGGAATAAATATACAAGTTAGAGAAGGTGAAATAGTTGCTCTATTAGGTGCTAATGGAGCTGGTAAAACTACAACTTTAAAATCACTTTCAGGAATTGTGCCAATAGAAAAAGGTAGTATAGATTTCTTTGGAAAAGATATTGCTAATTTAGCACCAGAAAAAATAACTTCTTTAGGAATAGTTCAATCACCAGAAGGTAGACAAATATTTCCTGATATAACAGTAGAAGAAAACTTAAGAATTGGGGCTTTTACTATAAAAAATAAAAAACAAATTACTAAAAATTTTGAAAGAGTATATAAGTACTTTCCTATTTTGTTAGAAAGAAAAAAGCAATTAGCAGGAACATTAAGTGGTGGAGAACAACAGATGTTAGCAATCGCAAGAGCTTTAATGGCAAGTCCTAAGGTGCTTCTTTTAGATGAACCATCATTAGGATTAGCTCCACTTATAGTTAAAGCCATATTTGAAATAGTAAAAGAAATCAATTCAGAAGGAACTACAGTTTTAATTATAGAACAAAATGCTCTTCAAACTTTAAAGATTGCTGATTATGCATATGTACTTGAAGTTGGGGAAGTTAGTATGGAGGGCAAAGCAAGTGAGTTGATTCAAGATAAGAGGTTATTAGAGGCTTATCTTGGTGGTTAAAGTG
>NZ_JAWGSV010000439.1:0-1109 GCF_032552055.1 Clostridium sp.
ATATATAGTTATCTATATCATTTGTAGAAACACCATATATTTTCCTTAAATCTTCTATTGTACCTTTTTTATAATCTTCGGTTATAAGCTTATTAATATCCTCACTTAGAGCTTCTATATTCAATTCCTTTTCTTTTAAAAATGGATAAGCTAAAATAAAAATTAATACTACAAATAATATCTCGATAATATAAATCCTTGAATATTTCCCTCTAATCATCTTATTACTCTCCTATCAAAATGCTTTCCTTTAACGTCTCTAGCCAAATATTATAAAACTCATATTTAAAATGGATCCCATCTCCCTCATATAAATCTGTTCTACTACTAATTTTAGAATTTACATCCACATATGCTACATTTGTTTCACTACAAACTTCTTTAATAATATTTCTAAATTCAAATATATTTTCATTCGTTAATCTATAGTTAGTATTTATTGCATTACTCAGTACATTAGTAGGAGAAATTGCATAAATTTTTACTTTTGGCAATTCACTTCTTATGGTATTAATTAAACTTTTATATATTTCTCTAAACTTGTCTTCTGTTAAATTTTCATTTAAACCATCAAATTCGATTACATCATTCATGCCATAAAATAGAACTATACTTTCAGGATTTATTTGCTTAATCTTATCTATTTTACTGATTGCATCTTTCACATTATCTCCTTTTTCAGCTATGACATTGTACTCATTAACTAATTCATAATCTATTAATCCTTCTGTTATTGAATCACCTAAAAACAATGTATTCTTATAAAATTGAAAAAAACTAATTTCTTCAGAAGCTTGTATTTCTTCCTTCTCTTTAGATTTTTCTTTTTCTAATTTAATACTGTTTTTAATAGTTTCAATATCATTATTATTATTTAAAACTTCTATGGCTTCATTAATTGTTTTATTATCTTTAATAATAATAGAACTAAAAAAAACTCCTCGTACACTTATAAAAACTAATATTATACTTATTAAAATTAGTATTAATCTCTTCATATGTAAACACCTCATATCATTTATAATAAAATTATACTTACATTTATTTTAAAAAAGTTACAAAATCATTACATAGTAAATACATATTTGTTATTTTAAATATAAATATAC
>NZ_JAWGSV010000440.1:0-1107 GCF_032552055.1 Clostridium sp.
GTATTGATCCTATTGTAGTAGCAAGCCAAATAGTTTCTAGCTTACAAACAGTTGTAAGTCGTAACTTAACTCCATTTAGCAATGTAGCTATAAGTATAACAAGATTTCAAGCAGGAAACACTTGGAATGTAATACCTTCAAAAGCTGAACTTGAAGGGACAGTAAGAACATTTCAAAATGATGTTCGTGATATTATTCCTAATTTAATGAAAAGAAATGTAGAAGGAATAGCATCAGCCTTTGGCGCAAAGATAGACTTTAGATGGTACCCATATGCACCATCTGTTTATAACGATGATAAATATACTAAAGTAGTAACAGAAGCTGCAACAGAATTAGGATATAAAGTTGTAGAAGCAAAACAAAGTGCAGGTGGAGAAGACTTTGCATTATATCAAACTAAAATTCCAGGCTATTTCGTATGGATGGGAGTCGGAGGAAGCAAGGAGTGGCATCATCCATCTTATAATTTGGATGAAGAGGCTTTGATTGTGGCGGCTAGGTATTTTTCTGGTTTGATTAGGAAGGTATTATCATAAGTTAAATTTAAGGAAATATAATAGAAGAAAAAGTTGATTTAATTTAAATATTATATTTGGTTGTTTGTGCAACTGCCTCATATAAAATCATTCTATAGAATAATTGAATTAAAAAATTATAAAATTATATTAGATGAGCTAGTAGTTATTAAAAGACTATTAGCTTTTTTTTACACTAATAATTAATATTAATAGATGCTAAAGCAACAATATATAAAGTTGTAATTTTATATGAAAATACTATATTATGACCTTCTTTTTCAAATAGAGAAATACCAAGTTCATCTTCTAATGATGCCATAGCATGACTCAATCCTGGTTGAGTTATTTTTAATGTTTAATTAACTTTGTATTTTTATTCACATCTATTAGTAAAAAAATTCATTAAGAAAATTGATAATTAATAACTTATATATCTTTTAAATATATAAAATTGTATGAAAATTAATACTATAAAGAAGATTCGTTCATTGACAAATATTTCATTTGAGACTATAATGGTAACAAATAGAGGAGCTGATGATCATGTACTCGACAAAGTATGCTGTAAGCATTCACATTTTAAGCC
>NZ_JAWGSV010000441.1:0-1104 GCF_032552055.1 Clostridium sp.
AATTAGGGGAGTGCTGTATAAGCCTCCCTTTTGTATATAAATACTATCTACATTAATAATGTAATTATTGCAAAAATATTACAATTTCAAAATGCTATTTTAATAATGAATTTGAATGAGTATAATTATTATAACTATAATTTTCAATAATATGAAAAGTTAAGGGGATAATATATGGATACTCAGATAATAATTGTATTAGTTTTGAATTTTTTAATTTCTATAATTGGAACTTTGGCTTATTCTGTTAGATTAGTAGGTGTAAGAACAGGGAAAATAGCTGTTACTTTTGCTGTATTTAATGTATTAATGCTAGTGTCCAGAACAGCTGTTACATTCCAAGTTCCATTATTAACAAAATTTGTAGAAAGCAACTCAAGTAGTAATGATCTATTAAAAATTTTTAATTATATAATATTAGTATCAGGTATAGCTTCTATTGTTGGTGCCATATTAATACCAACATTTCAAAGGATGTTTAGTAAAGCTGTAGACCATTTTTCTATTGAAAGATCAATACCTAAACTAATTATTCATAGCTTTTCAAAGACCGGTATTAAATATATGAAGGATAGTATAGCAATACCTGTTAAGGAAAGTGTTACAAGTATTAATTTTAAAAACCTACCTAGAAGAATTTTATTTTATAATTTTATTTCGGTGGCAATAATTACTGCTGGAGCCTTTGCTCCAATTTATGCAGGAAGTTTAGTACCTGAATTTAGTACAACTTGCTTAGCTTTAGCACCAATTATTAATGGTACAGCAACAATATTAACCTCAATTTTTATTGACCCACATTTGTCTATAATGACTGATGATGTAATAGATGGAAAATGTAGTGAGGAAGATTTTAGAGGATGCATAATAGGGATGGTAGGTAGTAAGATAGTTGGAACCTTTACTGCATTAGCATTATTTATTCCCGCTTCTTATATTATTGTTTTTGTTGCAAATTATATCTAGAAATCAAAGATGATAAATAATTAATTTTATTTATCATCTTTTTTTGTCTTATTGAAAACCACTTGCTATGCAAGTGTGTTCCGAATAGCTTTAGCGGTCAGTATGTAAATAAAACCTCCTTTTGTTAAAATAGAATTA
>NZ_JAWGSV010000442.1:0-1095 GCF_032552055.1 Clostridium sp.
ATCTACTAAGACGCCCTCTTAACTTTATTTTATCCTCTTTAACAAATGAAATTATTCAAATTTTGAAAATATTTTTCAATTTTATTTGTTGCTAATTTTATAAAAACCATAGTTTTGAAATACAAAGCATTTTATTAGTTAAGAACTAAAAATTAAAGGTGAAAAGTTAGGGATATTTTGCAGAGCAAAACTTCAAACTTAATAAGTGCAAGCACTTTTTATTTAAAAATCTCTTAGGATTTTTTCACCTTAATTTTTAACGCTTCACTCATAGATCCTAATTATTTTGCTTCACAAAATATGACATTCACCTCTTAATAAATTAAAAAGGAGCTATCCTTCTTGGACAACTCCTTTGGTCTATATACTAAAATATTATTTAGTTTCTTTGTAGATAATTAAATAAAGCTCCTAATAAATTTGCATCATTTCTAAACATACATCTTGCTATTTTAGGCCTTATAGTAGCTACTTTTATCTTACTCATAATTAAATCTAGATTTTCATTAATTTTCTCTATAAAATCTTCTCTATCACTTATGGCTCCTCCAATAATTATTTTTTCAGGATCATAAATATACTGCAAGTTAAAAATACCTAAAGCATTATAAAAATAGAAATCTTCTACTGATTTTATAGCATCTTCATCTCCTGCTTCAGCCATTTCAAAAGCTTTTTTACCATCAATTTCACTTTTATCAATTCCTTTAGCCTCTGCAATTCTTCTTCCTATAGAACTTGTTGCTCCTAAATTACTCCACGTTTTAAAGGTTAAGTCATCTCCTTTACCTTCACTTTCTAAAACTGCGATGCCAAATTCTCCACCAAATAGGTGCTTTCCTTTATGTATCTTCTTGTCCTTAATTACAGCTCCACCAATTCCTGTACCACATACAATAAACAATACATCGCTATTATACCTAGCTGCTCCAAGCCAAACTTCTCCTAATGCAGCACAATTAGCATCATTTTCTATTTCTACTTTAAGTCCCAAATCTTCTCCAAATATCTTCTTGAAATTATGATTATTAATACATGGTAGTGCACTGCTTCCACTTATAGAACCCATTTCACTATTAACTGCACCTGGTGCAC
>NZ_JAWGSV010000443.1:0-1083 GCF_032552055.1 Clostridium sp.
ATTTATAATATAACAATATTAAATTAATAAAATTAAATTGATATTATGAAAAAAAGAGAAAAATAGATTTATGGTATACAAGTAATAACTGTAATAAATATTATGGAGGGGATGGTATGGTATTATCAACTAATCCGGCAGTTAGACTATACGAAATTTTAAGTAAATCAAAAGAATTTTGTAGTAACCATAGTAATAAACAAAGTAGGTTTAGATCAGTAGCATCAGTACTTTCTCAAGTTTTTAATATAGATAAAAATGATGATGAAAAAATGTTTAAATCTATAATTCAAATTATAGAAATAATAGAAAATATAAAGAAACAAATTAATAAAATTGAAAGTAATTCAAAAGAGGAATTAATTATATCTCTGACTAATTTTGAAAAGAAAATTATGGCAATAGAGTTAGATGAAGAAATGCATAAATTAGATACTATAATTACTAAAGAAATATTGATATCAATTAATGGATTAGCTTTAGCTCTAGATGTATGTAATCAATATAAGAATATTGAGGAAGAAAATTTAATTAACTTTAAAGAAAAGATAGAAATATTAATAGAAGAATTAAGTGAATTAGAAGTAAATGAAGAATTAAAATCATTTATTAATGATGTACTCAGTGATTTGCATTATAAAATAGATGAATATAATATGTATGGAATAGATGGATTAAAATTTTCCATTGAACAGGGACTTGGAAGTATAATGCTTAATCAGAAGATTGGTGAAGAAGCCTCTAAAAATAGTATGTTTAAAGAAAATATTAAAAAGATTTTAAGTTTACTTACAAGTATTAACACTACAATTTCCTTTGTTAAAAATATAATACCAATAGCACAAGGGGCTAATGATATGGTAAATAGATTACTAGGATAGAAATATAAAAATACCGTTTATTTTTATAAACGGTATTTTTATATTTCTAATTTTATTTATATGTAGTATTTGGAGAAGGTTCATTTTCCCCAAAAGGAGTTTTTTCATTAGCTTTATTTCTTACTTTTTCTTTATAATTTGGAGAAGTTGGGTTACTATTATTTTTCTTATTATTCATTCAAAATGCCTCCTTAATAGATAG
>NZ_JAWGSV010000444.1:0-1083 GCF_032552055.1 Clostridium sp.
ATATTATATAATGTTATCATGATATTTTTTATGAGGTGATTAATTATTATGAATAATACTCTAACTGAAGAAAATATAAAAAAGTTAAGAGAAGAATTAGAATATAGAATGACTGTTAAAAGAGCTGAAATTGCTAAAGAAAAAGCCATAGCTGCTGCTCATGGAGATAGATCTGAAAATGCAGAATATAAAGAAGCTTGTGCAAACTATAGGGAAAATGATAATAGAATACAATATTTATTAAATATGATTTCTACAGCTACTGTTATAGCTGATGATGAAATAGATAATTCTACCCTAGGAATAAATAGTAAGGCTAAAATTAAATTCATTGAAGATGAATTTGAAGATATCGTTACTTTAGTCACAGTTATGGATTCTGATCCTGAAAATATGTGTATAAGCATCGAATCTGATTTAGGCTTAGCACTTAAAGGAAAGAAAGTCGGGGATATTGTTGAAGTAATAGCTCCTGAAGATAAATATACAGTTGAGGTTATTGAAATATTATAAGATATAAAAATTATGAGAGGTATATTATGGAATTAATAACATACGAACATAAAGCACATTATTATGAAACTGATCAAATGGGTATAATACATCATAGTAATTATATTCGTTGGTTTGAAGAAGCTCGTGTATATCTAATGGAAGCATTAGGAGTTGGCTATGATGTAACTGAAGAAAAAGGTATAATCAGTCCTGTTTTAGGTATTGAATGTGAATTTAAATCAATGACTCACTTTAATGATGTTTTAGAAATTATACCTACAGTTGGCGAATACACAGGAATTAAACTAACTGTTAACTATGTAATTAGAGACAAAAAAACTAAAGAAATTAGATGTACAGGTACAAGTAAGCATTGTTTTATGTCAAAGGATAATAAAATTCTTTCATTAAAGAGATCCTTCCCTGAACTACATGAAATGTTTACTAATTATAAAAAAATATGCGATGAAAATTCAATAATATGATAAAATATTAATCATTTTATTAATTAAAGAATGAAAAAATTTAATAATGAAAGAATGCTTATAAAAAATCTTTATAGATTTTTTGTAAGGGTATCTTTAAAAC
>NZ_JAWGSV010000445.1:0-1079 GCF_032552055.1 Clostridium sp.
AATCAATACTGTATAATATTATTAAAAGAAGGAGGATCTTTATGAAACTTACAAAAAAACAGCAAAAATTAAGATTTAAAATTTTAGATAAAATATACGCTAAAGGACCTATTTCTAGAATTGATATTTCAAAGGAAACTGGAATTACACCTGCAACAGTTAGCGAAATCACTGGTAATATGATTCAAGAAAAGCTTATACATGAAATTGGAGAAGTTGTACCTGAAGAAAGTAAATCAGGAAGAAAAAAAATACTGTTAGGCATATCTTCTAATCATAGTTTTTATATAGGAAGCGAATTATCTCCAAAATATATATCATTTTGTTTAACTGATAATCTTGGTAAAATTTTAAAAGAAAAAATTATTCATTTAGCTAGCTATGATTTAGAAAAAACTTTAACAGAAGAATTTTACACTAGTGAATTGAACAATTTCGTGAAATCTTGCGAAGAATATAACCCAGAAGGAATTGGTATAGCACTTCCTGGTCATTTTGATAAAAAAGCTAAATCAATTATTAGTAATAATTCCTTTTGGAAAAATTTCGATATTAAAATTTTATTACATAAAATTAATCTACCAATTTATTTTGAAAACAATGTTAAGTGTATGACATTAGCTGAAAGATTATTTAATTCTAATGGTACTGACGATAATTTTATATTCTTCCACGTTGGTAGAGGAATGTTTTGTTCATATATGTATAATGGAGAACTTTATGCTGATGATAATTTTCTTGTAGGAGAAATAGGACATATAATTGTTCATCCTGAAGGTGAATTATGTGAATGTGGTAAAAGAGGTTGTCTTCAAACTTATGGAAGTGAAGCTTGGATTATAAAAAAATCTCAAATACTTTTTGATAATTCAGAAACCACATACCTAAAGCAATTAGTTGCAGATAAGAGCAAAATAACAATAGAAACTATATTAAAAGCCTATAGTATAGGCGATGCTGGAATAATAACTATACTTCATTCTGCAATAAAATATCTTTCAATTACTATAAATAATTTGTCTATGATGATTGACTCAAGTAAAATTATAGTTAATGGAGAACTATTTAAGGAACCATTG
>NZ_JAWGSV010000446.1:0-1071 GCF_032552055.1 Clostridium sp.
AATATATATTTTTTAATCCATGGATCTCCTGCATGCTCTTTTCTTCCACTAATATAGTGTAACAAAAATAATCCTTGATCTTTTAACACTGAATCCACATTCTTAAAGAAAAGATTGTAATTATCTCTTCCAACATGTTCAAGCATTCCTACACTTACAACTCTATCAAATTTTAAATTACTCTTTTCTAAATCTCTATAATCCATTAATTCAACTGTTAAATATTCTTCTAAATTCTCTTCCTTAATTCTTTCCTTGAATTTTAAATACTGTTGTTCACTTAAAGTAATTCCGACTCCATGAACTTTATATTTCTTAGCAGCTTCAATAAGTAAGTAACCCCATCCACATCCTATATCTAGTAAGCTCATACCTTCTTGAAGTTGCATTTTTTTTAATATATGATTAATTTTATTTTTTTGTGCTTCATATAAAGTATCATCTTCATTTTTAAAGTATGCACAGGAATAGCTCATAGTTTCATCTAACCAAAGGCTATAAAAATCATTTCCTATATCATAATGCGAAGCTACTTCTTTCTTTTGATTCTGTTTAGATGTTGATGTAAATATTAGTTTGCTCAATGCACTCTCGTTAACCTCAAAATCATCTAACTTCCCTAATACAATATCTAGCGCATCATATAAGTCCCCAGACTCCATATCTAGCATTTTGTCCATATAAGCTTCACCTAAGGCTAATGATGTACTAGTAAGTAGTAATTTTTTATCGATATCTCCATTTACTTTAATTGCAAACTTAGGATCTCCATTCCCCATATTTAGTACTTCTCCATCTTTAAATATGACTTTAAATGGCATTTGACCTTCTTTTTTTAAATATTTTTTAACAATCATACTTTCTAATGACATACTTACCACTCCTTTTTCCCATGTTATAAAATTAATAATATTATATTTTATCCCTTTGCAACTAAAATATTCTTTTATATTAAAACTTTGATATTTTTTTATCAATCTCAATTGAAATACATTTTACAAATTAGTGTAATATCAATAAAACATTGTTTAATGATAGCATTTTAAAATATTTATTCTTTATATTATAGAT
>NZ_JAWGSV010000447.1:0-1068 GCF_032552055.1 Clostridium sp.
AGGTAAGAAAGATTTAGCTACATTAGCTAAGGAATTAAACTTAGATGCAATCCATGACACAGTTCATGAAATGTGTAAAGATGAAGCTAGACACGGACAAGCATTCAAGGGATTATTAGATAGATACTTCGGTCAAAACTAGAGTTTATATAAATAAAGAGACTTAGCGAGATTACGCTAAGTCTTTTTTGTTTTAAAAGTATAATTCTAAATTTTTTCATCTATTAAAATATCTTCGGAAGTAATATTTTTATCTATTAAAATATTATAAGATAAGCCTAATAAAATTAATAATCCTCCAATTATTTTTCCTATGGAAACTGTATTATAAGAGTAGTAATCTATTAAAATACCAATAGAAAGTTGTCCTAAGAAAACTAATATTGATAAATAAAATGATGATACTTTTGGGGTTGTGTAATTTGATAGAATAACAACCAAAACTCCTATTCCTCCGCCTAGATATGCATAAAATGGTATATTGGAATAGGATTCAAGATTAATATTTGCATAGTCTTTAGTTATTATAAAGAGTAAGAAGGCTGATATTAATCCAGTTGCATAATTTATAAATGTTCCTTGGAAAGTTCCTATTTTCTCTGCTATTCTTGAGTTATAAATTCTTGATATAACAACTGATACACCAGCCATTATTGCTAATAAAACGTAAAAATAAATCATAAATCCTCCTTTTAATAAATAGCCATTACAACTATTCCTAAGATTATTAAAGATAATCCAAAGATTTTTTTCCTTTGGAAAGAAACCTTTTTCATTTTCATTAGCCCAAAACTATCTATAAGAAGTGATGAAAGGGTTTGTCCAAGAAGACCAAGGGATATTGTTAAAGATGCACCTATTGCACTAAAACTTAAATTGTTGAATAAAACTGTAAAAACTCCTATTATCCCTGCACTATACAAAAATATTGGAATGTCTTTAGAAAAGCTAAGTTTGTATTTTTTTATAAGAAGTACTAAAAGTAAAATAGTTAATCCAACAACATGAATTAAAAATGTAGATGAGTAGTTGCCAATATAACTAGCTAAAAGGCTATTAAAGCTTATC
>NZ_JAWGSV010000448.1:0-1056 GCF_032552055.1 Clostridium sp.
TCTTACCTGCACTAAAAACTATTTCATTTAATTCTTTTGCAGATTCATTAATAATGGTTTTATATTCCTTTTTCATACCAATAGGCGAACATCCTCCTATTTTTATTTGAACCAAATACTATTTTATTAAATTTTCAAATTTACCTTCTACTATATATAACAAATCGGAAGGTTTCATTTTTATTTGATATCCTATCTTACCAGCGCTAAAAATAATATAATCTAAATCTTTTGCACTTTCGTGTACAAATATCTTATAGTTACGTTTTAAGCCTATTGGAGAGCATCCGCCTCTAATATAACCTGTGTATTTAAGGATGTCTTTTACATGTATCATCTCTATTTTCTTCTCTTTTGTTATAATTGCTGATTTTTTTAAATCTAATTCATCTGCAACTGGAATTACATATACATAAATTTCTTTACTTGACCCTTGAGCTACTAAAGTTTTAAATACTCTTTTCTCTTCCTCCCCAATTTTTTTAGCTACAGATATGCCATCTATTTGGCCATCATTACAAGCATAAGATATCATTTCATAATTTATTTTTTTAGAATCAAGAATCCTCATTGCATTTGTTTTTATTAATTTCTCTTTTGACATAATACACCTCTATTTTAATTTCTATTTAAAAGTATATCTTAAAAATAATAAACAGTAAAATTCAAAGCTGACTAAATTTGATATGAAAAAAATAGAGTAGAATTGATTTTCTACTCTATTTAACTCTACTATTCATTTCAAGCATATCAACATAAATATAATTTTTTTCTTTTTCTTCATCAAAATCAGGTAGATTCATTAACCTTTTTTCGTTTACTACCTCCCAATTTTCCATAAAATAATCTCCACCATCAAATATACCAAAATCAATTGAGCCATCATATTTATTTGTACTGAATACTATTATTTGTGGCAATCTATCAATTACAAAATATTCTTTTCCACGAATAAATCCTAATCCGTTATTAAAATCTTCCTTCCCCCTATAAATACATCTATGTCCTGGTCTAATTTTATTTAATACTGGATATTTAATTCCCATACTATACCAC
>NZ_JAWGSV010000449.1:0-1051 GCF_032552055.1 Clostridium sp.
TTTTCTTTAAATAAAGTTACTTCGTATTGAGAGTCAACTGGTAAAACTACTGAAGTTACTGAGCTCTTATCTCCACCATAATTAGATGCTTCTAATAAAAGTTCAACTACACCTTGTGTTGATTGATTTACTATCTTAACATCTCCCTCTGGTAGTTTTATGCCTCCGCTAGTACATCCAACTAAACCTACTGTTAAAGCCATAGCTGCTATCATAGTTATAATTCTCTTCTTCATATGTATACCTCACTTTTTCAATATATTTTATAGAATTTTTTTACAACTTATCTATGATAATTATATCATATGTAAAAATTTAAAATATATAAAATCTATGAATTCTATGTTAATTAATTTATCTATATATATCTGCTGCTAACTCTTCTAACTTATTATAATCGAGTATTAAGTATGAATCTTCCTTCCTAAAAAGAATACCTTTATCACCTAACTTATTTAGTGTTCTATGTAAGTGTCTATAACTTGTTCCTAAAAGTTCAGAAATTATAGTAAGAGTCTCATCAAACCTAAATACCTTATCATATTTATTGGCACCAACAGATATAATATAGCTTGCTAATCTATTTTCCAAAGGATACATTAAATTAATAGTTGAATTTTTAGAAGATCTCTTAAGCTTTTCCCCCAATGAATTACATAAGAAATTTAATAACTTTATATCTTTATCATAATTATTTTTAAGAAATTTTACTGGTATTCCTAAGCAAACACATGATTCAATTGCTTCTACATTGCAAGCAGCTATATCATTAGTGATTAATTCCATATCTCCAAGTGTATCTAGTTCTTTATAGAAATCTAACAATAATAATTTACCATTTTTGAGTGTCATATAAACTTTAGCCTTACCTTCAACAAAAAACATTAGATGGGTTATTTCTTCACCCTCTTTAATTATAAACTCTCTTTTATCAAAGAATAATAACTCTATGTTTTCTTTAAATAAAGTTACTTCGTATTGAGAGTCAACTGGTAAAACTACTGAAGTTACTGAGCTCTTATCTCCACCATAATTAGATGCTTCTAATAAA
>NZ_JAWGSV010000450.1:0-1049 GCF_032552055.1 Clostridium sp.
ATATTAAGTATTATGAATAAATATTTTTTAATTAATAATAAAGGATGTGAAAGTATTGGATCCATATCAAGTATTAGGTGTATCTGAAGATGCTTCAAATGAAGAGATTAAAAGAGCTTATAAAAATATCCTTAACGAATATTCGAGAGATGGGAAACCATTTAGTTCTAGACCCCTTGCTGAAAATATCTTAAATGATGCAAATATGGCATATGACGTATTAATAAATGGTGGAATTTATAAAGAAATTAGATCTTATATAGATAATAATAATATTTCTATTGCTGAAAGTAAATTAAATTTATTGGATTTACAAAATTCCGCTGAATGGAACTATTTAATGGGGTTTGTATATTTTAAAAAAGGTTGGTTTGATCAAGGTATTCAACATATTTTAAAGTCTACAGAAATTGATCCAACTAATGAAGAGTACTTAGATACTTTAGATACTCTTAGAACGCGATCTAATGAAATAGTTAATTATTATAAAAAAACTAATCAAAATACCCAACCACAAGGTAATATGAACCTTTGCGGCGGAGGTGGCGGAAATTCTGGCGGTGGAAGTGGCGGAATGTGCTAATGAGTTAAAAGTTAAGAGTTAAAAATTAATGATGAAATTCATGAAATATTTTAAAAAAATATTTCTAATATTAATATATAAAACCCTCTATTTCTTAAATAGGGGGTTTTATATAATCTGCAAAACTCCTAACGGAGCTTTTTCACTCTTAACTCTTACCTCTTCAATTTACCTTGTCCATAAGCAGTTTTTAGTAAATATTGAATATATCTAAAAGTTCATTCATACTTGCCGTTTTAGTAGCAAGACTTTGTGAACTAGTAGATAAGTTGTTTGCATTATTTTTAAGTTCTTCTGAGGATGCAAGAACTTCCTCTGCAGATGCGGCAATTTCTTCAGATAATGCAGATACCTCTTGCACTCTTTCAAGTACTACAGACTTATTTGATTCAACTTTTTCAAATGATTCATTAATATCATTTATTCTAGGATTTACACTCTTAATAGAGTTTGAAATATTATTAAA
>NZ_JAWGSV010000451.1:0-1045 GCF_032552055.1 Clostridium sp.
TTGAATATATTGTTTTAAAAGTTTTAACTATTTATTAAAAGATAGGTTTTTTAAATTCGGTATATTATGTTTTGGTAAAGCATATTATTATATAAAATCATGACATAAGTATTGAAGAGTATATTCAAATATGAAAGAGGTAGGTAGAATTGCTTAAAAGTATTGAAAAGAATATTAGTATAGAGAGCAATAGATTTATAGAAAAAGCTACTAAGGCTTACGTTAATACCTATTACAAAGATAATAATATGGAGGACTTTTCTTATAAGAAAATAATTGAGGAAAAATCAAAGACATTAAATTATATTAGAAAAAAAAGAAAAGAGTATAAGGTAAAGATGAGAGCTATTGAAAGAAGTATTAATACTTTAGAAAATACTTATATAGCCTTAGATATAGAAAGAAATGAAAGAATTATACTTGTAAAAAATGGTAAGGGTTTTGTTTTGGAAGAACATAAAGGAATTGAAGATATAGAAAATGCTATGGAAGAAAGCCTAAAAATAATAGAAGTTGAAAAGGGAAAATACAAAGAATTAAAAAATAAATTAGATGTTTTTAATGATTTATCTATGGAAGATGAAAGATTAGTTTATTTGTTATTTAATTATATAAGAAGAGAATTTTTTAGAGAAAGAAAATTTATTCTAAGGTTGTTAGATAATGAAAATTTAAATGAATTTGAATTAATATTAGGATTTGAGTTCATTTCAATAATTACTAAAAAAATATTATTAGTTGAGGAGGAGTTATTAGGTGGATAGTTATATAAAAGAGGATTTAATAAGTGAAAATATAAAGAATAAACTAAAGCAAATTTACAGTGAAGTAGTGATTGAAGATATTAAATTAGAACTTTCAAAAAATAAGAACGAGATACTACAAAGTTTAAATAAAGGCTATGAAGGTAAGAAAAATAATAAGGAAATCTTAAGTAAGCTAGATCAACTATTAATACTAACAGATATGATTGAAAATAAGGATGAGCAAAAAATAAATTCAGTTTTAGTATATAATAAAGTTCTATTGTTCTCTAATATATTTC
>NZ_JAWGSV010000452.1:0-1034 GCF_032552055.1 Clostridium sp.
GATTTTATATAATAATATGCTTTACCAAAACATAATATACCGAATTTAAAAAACCTATCTTTTAATAAATAGTTAAAACTTTTAAAACAATATATTCAATTCTTTTGCAATATACAGCACAATGTTACACTTTATGGTATTATATTTTTATTACAATAATTATTAAGATTTTTAGGGGAGATTTAATGAATAAAAAAAGAAATATTGATAAAGAAGATTTAATGTGGCGTATTGCAGCTGGATGTGTCTTGTTAATTGTCATTTTATCTTATTACTTTCTTAAAATTAATTATACAAGTAGAGGAATGATAAATAATTATTTAAATAAGAGAGATGGGAAAATACTTACAGAAAAACTAGATAAAAAAATTAAATCTGGTAATTTATCAACTGATTATGAAATAGATAAAACATTAGAAGATATAGAGCTTTTAGGTTTAAATACTATTAATTTACCTATCGTTATAAACATTAATGATTTAACCTCTAGTGATGTAAGCATAGATTCTAATAGCCTTCAAAGAGCTAAGTGGCTACTAGATAAACTTAAAGGCAAAGGGATTAATATTATATTAGAACCATATCCTTGGATATCTAATGGCAGTAAATATGAAACAGAATATAATCCAAATTATAAGGATGCATTTTTTAATAATTGGAAAAACAATGTATTAAAGCCATTAATAGATGAGATAGCAATTCCATATAGAGTTGATGCCTTAAATATTGCTACTGGATTTAATAACTTAGAGCAATATGAGACTGAGTTTTCTGATATGATTGACTTCACTAGAAAATACTATAAAGGTCTTATTACTTATAGAACTAGTTACTGGACAACCGCTAATTGGAATGACGAATCTACTAATGAACAAGTATCTAAATTAGATGAAAACTATTATAATAAACTAAATAACTCTATTTTTTCAAAATTAGATTTTATATAATAATATGCTTTACCAAAACATAATATACCGAATTTAAAAAACCTATCTTTTAATAAATAGTTAAAACTTTTAAAACAATATATTCAA
>NZ_JAWGSV010000453.1:0-1030 GCF_032552055.1 Clostridium sp.
CTATTATGTTGAGTGGATAAGAAGTATGAAGATAGTATTAGCACCTGATTCCTTTAAAGAAAGCATGACTGCAAAAGAGGTTTGTTTAGCCATGGAAATGGGAATAAAAAGAGTAATAAATGAAATTGGAATTAGATAAGGCCTTAAAAGAAGGAAAAAACAATTTAGAGGTAGCAACAGAAAATATAGTAAGAATAATTGCAATAAAACACAGTATATTATAATGTAGATAAATTTTTAGGAGATTTTTATGATATTTAAGGCTATTATTATACCTACGCCAAAGAGAATAAAAAAATACTTTGAAGAAGCAATGATGGAATTTAACACATCAAGTCTTAAAAAAGAAGAAGACAAGGAATTAAAACATATTAATTTATCAAAAGATAGTTTCAAAAGTTATGGAATATCAATGAAGATATTTTAAAAATTAGATTTATAGGGTTGTTGTAATGCAACTCTATTTATTTTTTCATAAAAAAACCACCTGTTTGCATAGCAGGTGGTTTTAGGGGAGATATAATCTATATGCTAATATAGTTTGGGGGAACTATATTAGTTATTTTCCAGATGCTTTTCAATCAAATTTTGGATTGTAGGGGTACATCTGTAGCCTCTGCACCCACCTGTACAAGCTCCTGTTGCCTTAGAAACTTCTGATACAGTATGAGCTCCGGCTTTGATTGCATCTTTAATTTTGGATCTTGGTATTGCCTTGCAAGTACAAACTTTAGTAAGCTTATCAAGGACTTGTTCGTTTAAGTTATTTTCCATTTATCTTTCCTCCTAATATAAGAATAGATTAAGGAAAATAAAGGGGATAAAAAATAAATTTTTAATATTTATTCTTTATGATTATATTATATGTGCATTGCTACAGAAAGTCAATACTAATTGATAGAAATTATTAATTAATTCCAACTATCAAGATTGTTAAAATTTATAAAGATATTGATATTTTTCTTTAAATTTATTAAAATATTCTCATATATATACTTTTATATTAATTTACTTTGTAGTAGAATAATAT